>JASHVY010000113.1 GCA_030044345.1 Acetobacteraceae bacterium
CTGCGGCTTCCTCCATTTCGTCAGCAATCGTATGATCTCCGTCTCCCGCCAAGCGGTCGACACAGGTCCTAATCAGAAAATGCGTTCCGATCTTCTGTGTGGGGCAGAATAGCTCATAGATGTCGCTCTCGCGGTCACCGATATGAACGCATCGCCTAGGGCTGCCCAGTTGCTCAGAGGATTGTGTCAGGTTCTCCAACCAACGGAGACTTTCCTTCTTCTCGATGGGAACCCTTGTCAGGTTGACCTTCTTCTTGAGCGCAGCAGTCCCCTTGAATTTCTTCCGGGTCCAGAATTTGGCTGCCGCAAGGCCAAGCGGTAACCCTTCGTTTGTCAGCACGAAACTCGAGTGCATCAGAATACCGCAGACCGTGTGTGATCGCAGGAGGTCTGCTTTGTCCAGTCCACTATTTACGTTCTTCGCGATACCGATCGCGTCCGAGGCCTCCCTTTGACAGGTGAACTCGGTCGTATCGTGAAGGACAAACAGGGGGCCCTCCATGGCGGCCGCGCGATCCCGCGTCGATCGAAAATGTCCAGCCAGAATGCCCGACTCGCTAACCCGGTCATTGGAGAGAAAGCGGTAGGCTGCCTTCGTGTTGGCCCAATCCTGGCAAACCAAGGGAATGCTTTGTCCCACGGGGCCTCCGACCTGCGCCAGCAGCGTGCCGAATCGTTTGTTCAGACGCTCATCCGCAAACCTGCAGCCAATACTCTCGGCATCAACCCACGAAGTCCCAGCCCCGTCCATCGCACCGTTCCCAATTCGGTGTTGGACAAGGAATCACACACGATTCGTGCCGCGCAAACCTGTCCTCTTCAGGCGCCATTTTGTGGGTAAATGAAAGGCTCACCGGATGCATACCATCTACACGACCGAGATGCGGGGGCAATTCGTCGAAGACTCGAAGACGTTGAAGCAGAAAGCTGGCCTCTGATCTCTCAGATCACTGTCGTCATCTCGTGGTAGAGGCAAAAGAGGCTGGCGAGCTGCATCTGTCGGAGCGTCCGGGCATTCCGGCTCGAACAGCACAGGCGACTCTTAGACACCCTTTGCGGCCTGTGCTGCAGCTTCGAATACGCCCGCACCGAGCGCGGCGTACTCATTGAGATGTGTGTAGAGCAGCGTGGCACCGCTCGCTCTCCAGAATGCAACGTCGGCTGCGGTAACCAACATGCCGGCTGCATGGCCCGCTGCAGCGATGCGGGCAATTACATCGCCGATGAGGGCTGTTACCGAGGGCTCGCGATAATTGGCGCGGTGCCCGAGACTCTTCGCAAGATCGACCGGCCCGACGAAAAGCGCGTCGATTCCCTCGATTGCGAGAAACTTGTCCAGCTTCGCGACCGCTTGCGCCGTCTCCACCTGCACGATCACCGTCTTTTCGGCATAGTTCATGGGGAAGCAATAGCGGACTGTCTCCACCACGGCCTGCGCCTGCTCGGCGGTATCGACGCGTGGCACCACGATGCCGTGGATGCCGCGGAACAGGAACCGTTCGATCACCCATGGTTCCGGCGAGAACAGGCGGACCAGCGCGCACAGGCCGCTCGCACGTGCCGCACGTGCCATGTCCTCCACGCGCTCCACATCGGGGCTGCCCTGTTCCGTATCGATCATCACCGCGTCCACGCCAAGCTGCGCGATGAATTCGACCAGGCTGGGCGAAGGATGATCGGGATTCATCAGGATAACGCGTTGGCGCGCCAGTAGGCGCTGCTTGAAAGAAGCTGTCATGGCAATTCTTCCGGCGGTAGCGCTGCGAGCTTCGCATAGGCATGGATCAGCACAGTGTCCGGACGATCCCCGCCCTCCCGCTCGGCGGCGAAGTCGAACAGTCGCGCCACGACCCCGGAGATTGGCGATGGGCAGCCGAGCCGCCTCGCCTCATCCAACGCGATACCCAGATCCTTACGAAAGATGTCGAGCGCTGGCCCCGTCGCAAATTCGCCGCTGAGCATCCGCGGCGCTCGCGTCTCGAACATGCGCGAGGTGCCGGCGGAGGCGCAAACGATCCGGTGGAGCAGGGTCGGATCGAGCCCAGCCGACATTGCGAGTGTCAAGGCTTCCGCCGTAACAGCGATGTGAGTGGCGGTCAGCATCTGGTTGATCATTTTCGCGCTCGATGCAGCACCTGCCTGATCGCCAACGGTGAACACCGTCTGCGCAAGCGGCGGCAACAGCGGCTGCACCGCCGTCTGCGCCTGCACGCTACCCGCACAGATAACCGTTAGCCTCCCCGCCTCCGCGCCGGCGACGCCACCACTGACCGGCCCGTCGAGGCAGTGGATCCCACGCTCCCGCAGTCGCCGTTCGAGCTGCGCGGCATAGGCAGGCGGGACAGTGCTCGCGAGCCATACCGTGCTTCCGTCGGCCAACGCCTGGACCGCCCCAGACGGTCCGAACAACGTGGCATCAGCCTGTACGGCGTCGCGAACCATGACGACCAGCACGGCACAGCCGTCGCTGCACTCAGCGGGCGTCGTCGCCCCCCGGCCTCCTCGCGCTACCAGGCGAGTCATCGCCACCGTATCCGGATCGTACCCGACGACGGGCGCCTGCGTGGCGATCAGCCGGGCGGCCATCGCACTCCCCATCGCGCCGAGTCCAAGCACGCCGACGTGGCGTGCGCTGGTCGGCTCGCTCATGGCAGGGATGGGCGGGACCGGCACCAACCGGCCGCCTGTTCATAGGCCTGTGCAACGCGGAACACGGTCGCCTCATCATGCCAGCGACCGGCAATCTGCAACGCAAGCGGCAGCCCGTCGGTATCAAAGCCGGCTGGCACGGAGATCGCTGGCTGGCCCGTGATGTTGAAGGGTGGACAGTAGCGTGTGAGGGACCCCATGAGGTTCTCCTTCACGTTGGCGACCGTTACCTCTTCAGCTCCCACGGGCCAGGCCGGGAACGGCACGACCGGCATGAGGATCACGTCCACCCCACGCATGACCGCCCGATAATCCGTGAGGATCTTCTGCCGTACGCGGTGTGCGTGAACGTATTCCACGGCCGGTAAGAAGGCCCCTTGCCGGATCAATCCGAGCACAGTCGGGGAATAGTCCTGCGGCCTTGTTCGCAGAAACTCGCGATGGCTCTCAGCCAGTTCGGAGGCCGCGATCGCCCACATGACGGTGCGCGAGAGCAGATGGTCGGGCAAGTCGACTTGGACGACTTGTGCCCCTTCTCGCACCAAAAGTTCAATCGCCGTATCGCACGCCGCACGCATCTGCGGATCGATCAGCTCGCTCGCCTGCACGCGCGGCACGCCAGCGATGATCCCCCGGAGCCCACGGTCCAGCGCCGAAGTGGCATCGGCAACAGGCCTGGTAGATCCGGCGGGGTCGCGTTCATCCGGCCCGGCGATCGCATTCTGCATGAACGCCGTGTCGCGCACCGTCCGTGCGAAGGGACCGACATGATCCAGGCTGTAGCCGGCCGGAACTACACCGGCGCGGCTGACCACGCCGTAGGTCGCCTTCAGCCCGACAATTCCACAGGCCGCCGCGGGCAGCCGCACAGAGCCGCCAGTATCCGTGCCCAAGCTCGCATAGGCAAGGCCGGCGGCGACTGCGCACGCAGGCCCGCTGCTGGACGCGCTGCAGGTGCGCTCCGTGTTCCACGGGTTGCGGGT
>JASHVY010000114.1 GCA_030044345.1 Acetobacteraceae bacterium
GAGCTCCTGCCGGAGCAGCATCGCGACATTGCCGCCCAACTGGATGTCCGTGCCGCGTCCGGCCATGTTGGTCGCGATCGTCACGCCACCCGGCGCGCCGGCCTGGGCGATGATGACCGCCTCCTGCTCGTGGAAGCGCGCGTTCAGAACCTGATGCGGAATTCTCTTCTTCTTGAGAATGCCGCTCAGCTCCTCGCTCTTCTCGATGCTGACGGTGCCGACCAGGACCGGCTGGCCGCGCCCGCGGCATTCCTCGATCAGATGCACCACCGCGTTGTATTTCTCCTCGGCGGTGCGATAGACCTCGTCATCCTCATCGGCGCGGATGACCGGCACGTTGGTCGGGACCTCGACCACGTCGAGCTTGTAGATCTCGGCGAACTCGTCCGCCTCGGTCATGGCCGTCCCGGTCATGCCGGCGAGCTTGGGATAGAGGCGGAAATAATTCTGGAAGGTGATCGAGGCGAGGGTCTGGTTCTCGGCCTGGACGGTCACGTTCTCCTTGGCTTCGAGCGCCTGGTGCAGTCCCTCGGAATAGCGGCGGCCCTCCATCATGCGGCCGGTGAACTCGTCGATGATCACGACCTTGTCGCTCCGCACGATGTAATCGACATCGCGGGTGAAGAGCGCATGGGCGCGCAGCGATTGCTGCACATGATGCAGGATCGAGATGTTGGCGGAATCATAGAGGCCGCCCTCGGCAAGGATGCCGGCCTCCCGCAGCATCTCCTCGACCCGTTCCGAACCTTCCTCCGTCAGGGTCGCGGTGCGGAATTTCTCATCCTTCTCGTAGGTCTCGGGGTCCTTGACCAGCGCCTCGACCACGGCATTGACGCGGCGATAGAGATCCGAGGAATCCTCCGCCGGGCCGGAGATGATGAGCGGCGTGCGCGCCTCGTCGATCAGGATGCTGTCCACCTCATCGACGATCGCATAGGCGAAGTCCCGCTGGACCATATCCTCCAACCGGAACTTCATGTTGTCCCTGAGATAGTCGAAGCCGAACTCGTTGTTGGTGCCGTAGGTGACATCGGCGGCATAGGCCGCGCGCCGCTGCGTGTCCTCGAGCCCGTGGACGATGACGCCGACCTGCATGCCGAGGAAACGGTAGATCTGGCCCATCCATTCCGCGTCGCGGCGGGCGAGATAATCGTTCACCGTCACCACATGCACGCCCTTGCCGGCGAGCGCATTGAGATAGACGGGGAGGGTCGCGACGAGGGTCTTGCCTTCGCCGGTCTTCATCTCGGCGATCTTGCCCTCATGCAGCACCATCCCGCCGATGAGCTGCACGTCGAAATGACGCAGGCCCAGCGTCCGGCGCGCGGCCTCGCGCACCACGGCGAAGGCCTCCGGCAAAAGCTCGTCGAGCGTCGCCTCAGCGGCGAGCCGCTCGCGGAATTCGACTGTCTTGGCGGCGAGCGCCTCGTCCGAGAGGGCGCTCATCTTCGGCTCGAGAGCATTGATCTCGGGCACCTGCCGGCGATGGGCACGGAGCGCGCGATCATTGCTGGTGCCGAAGACCTTGCGGGCAAGAGAGGTGAACATGAAGACCCTTCGCGGATGGCGGGCCGGGGTGATGCAGGCTCGCGGCTGAGATAGGGCTCGCCCCGTTCCGGGTCAACGCATTGCCAGCTTCGGGACTGCGCCGGACCTGATGTCCCGCCCCTTCGTTCGTCGCATCTTGCGACGAACGAAGGGGATAAGCAGGCCACTGAAAATAAAGACCAAGTGTCCCGATCCCGGCCATATGGCGATGCCGCGAACCTCGGAATCGGGATACGGATCATCGCGGGTGCTGTTGTCGCCGCGCCGGGGCTCCGCCATCATCGTCCAACGATCGCCCCGCCGCCGCCCTTCCGCGCCCCTCCAGGGCGCTGACCCCCCGCGTCCGAGGAACGAAGATGCCCACCTCCGTCTCCCCGCTGGCCTTGCCCATGCCGGAATTGCCGCCGATCGTCGGGGTGCGCCTCGGCGCGACGGAGGCGGGCATCCGCTATCGGGGACGGGCGGACCTGATGATGGCCGAATTCGCGGCCGGAACGACGGTTGCCGGGGTCTTCACGCAGAATCGCTGCCCTGGCGCGCCGGTGGATTGGTGCCGGGCCGCGCTCTCAGGGCGGCGGGCGCGGGCGCTCATCGTCAATTCCGGCAATGCCAATGTCTTCACCGGCCGCGCCGGGCGCGAGGCGGTGAAGGCGACCGCCGCGGCCGCTTCCGGGCTGGTCGGCTGTCCCGCCCGGCAGGTCTTCCTCGCCTCGACCGGTGTCATCGGCGAGGTTCTGCCCCGTGAGCGGCTGACCACGGCCCTGCCCGCGCTTCATGCCGGGCTCTCCGAGCAAGGCTGGGAGGCGGCGGCACGGGCGATCATGACCACCGACACCTTTCCCAAGGCGGCCACGCGCGCGGCGCGGATCGGCGGCGAAGAGGTGCGGATCAACGGCTTCGCCAAGGGCAGCGGCATGATCGCGCCCGACATGGCGACGATGCTCGCCTTCGTCGTCACGGATGCGAAAATCCCCGCGCCGGTGCTCCAGCGCCTGCTTGCCCAGGGGGCCGAGGGAAGCTTCAACGCCATCACGGTCGATTCCGACACCTCCACCTCGGACACGCTTCTTCTTTTCGCGACCGGCACTGCCCGCCACGAGCGCGTGCCGAGCACGGGCGGGGCGATGCTGCGCGAATTTCGCGCCGCTCTCTTCGATCTGCTCGCCGATCTCGCGCTCAAAGTGGTGCGGGACGGCGAGGGCGCGCAGAAGCTGGTGCGGGTGGATGTCACCGGCGCGGTCTCGCGCCGCTCCGCGAAGCGCGTCGCGCTCGCCATCGCCAATTCGCCGCTGGTCAAGACCGCGATCGCGGGCGAGGACGCGAACTGGGGCCGCATCGTCATGGCAGTGGGCAAGGCCGGGGAGCCCGCCGATCGCGACCGGCTCGCGATCGCCATCGGCGGGGTATGGATGGCCCGCGCGGGCAGCGTCGTGCCGGACTATGACGAGGCGCCGGTGGTCCGTCACATGAAGGGACGAGAGGTGGAAATCACCGTCGATCTCGGGCTCGGCGCCGG
>JASHVY010000115.1 GCA_030044345.1 Acetobacteraceae bacterium
CTCCGGTGTTCCCACCTCCGGTCATCACGCTCGGGCGTGCGGCAAAAAAACATTCCGCGCAGGGGATCACTCAACAAATCGTCATAATCCCGCGCGAAAAAACCCCGCCGATTGATCGGGCCGCCGATTGGTTCCATGAAGCCACCCGAAGGCGGTCGGCGCCGGAGCGGGCCCGGTGTCGAGCGGCCGTGCGGACAGTGTCGATGGCAGTTTCCTCAGACCAGGTGGGGCCGGCGACAGAGGTCGAACGGCAGCCGAGGTCCGTCCGCACCACCCCCGGCCGGCTTCGGCATCTCGGTGAGATCGTCGTTCACGCGCCGCAGACATTGCGGGCGCTGGTGCGTGCCGACGAGCTCTGGCTGGTGGCGTTGGCCGCGGTGGTCGGCGCGCTCGCCGGCTGCACCGTCGTGCTGATGGAGACGATCGCCCAGTTCCTGCACGAGTTTTTGTTCCGCCTGCCGCCGGGCCTGCGCCTCTCGGAGATGAACGCGATCCCCGTCGCGAGCGCGCTCCTCGTCCCCACCCTCGGCGGCCTCGTTTTCGGCCTCGTCGGCCTTCTCATCGCGCGCTACCGGCCCAACCGCGTGATCGACCCGATCGAGGCGAACGCCCTCTATGGCGGACGGATGTCCTCGACCAACAGCACGATCCTCGCCGGACAGACCATTCTCTCCAACGGCGTCGGCGCCTCGGTCGGAATGGAATCGGGCTACTCGCAGATCGGCGCGGCCATCGGCTCGCGGCTCGGCCGGATTTTTCGGGTGCGGCGGGGCGATCTTCGCCTTCTCGTCGGCTGCGGCGCCGGGGCGGCCATCGGTGGTGCCTTCAACGCCCCCCTCACCGGCGCCTTTTACGGCTTCGAGCTGATCATCGGCACCTACTCCATCCCGACCCTGGCGCCGGTGATGGTGGCCTCGGTGATCGGCGTGCTCGTCGAGCGCGGGCTCACGGGCGGCGAGCCGCCGCTCAATATCCAGGCACCTGTGGAAATCCCGGCGATCGACTATCTGCCGATCCTGGGGCTCGGCATGCTCTGCGCGCTGATCGGGATCCTGGTCATGCGCGGCGCGACATTGACCGAAGCGCTGTTCCGCCGCAGCGGCGTGCCGGGCTGGCTGCGCCCGACCATCGGCGGGCTGATCGTCGGCGGCTGCGGCATCGTCACCCCGCATGTGATCTCGTCCGGCCATGCCGCCCTGCCGCTCGTCTTCAGCGTGCCTTTCACCCTCTCCTTCCTCGGGCTGATGGTGTTCCTCAAGGCGCTCGCGACCTCGGTCTCGATCGGCGCCGGCTTCCGCGGCGGCCTCTTCTTCGCCTCTCTTTTTCTCGGCGCGATTCTCGGCCGCGTGTTCGCCGGCGCGCTCGCGCTGATCACGCCGCACAATGTCATGCCGGACGTGGTGGGCACGGTGGTCGGCATGAGCGCGCTCGCGACGACGATCGTCGGCGGGCCGCTCACCATGTCCTTTCTGGCGCTGGAGACCACGGGCAGCCTGCCGATGACGGCCGCGGTGCTCGCCGCCTCGGTGATCGCGGCACTGACCACGCGGCGGACCTTCGGCTACAATTTCGCGACCTGGCGCTTCCATCTGCGCGGCGAGGCGATCCGCAGCGCCGTCGATATCGGCTGGATGCGCAACCTGACCGTCGGGCGGATGATGCGGCGGGATGTCCGCACGGTGCGCGCGGAGATGACCCTGGCCGCCTTCCGCCGGGACTTTCCGCTCGGCACGGCGCAGAGCGTGGTGGCGGTGGACAGCGCGGACCGCTATGCCGGCATCGTCCTGCTGGCCGAGGCGCATGCGGCACCGGAGGAGACCGAGCGGCTTTCCGAGATCCTCCATGCGCCGAATACGGCCCTGCTGCCGCAGATGACGGTGAAGGAGGCCGCGAACATCTTCGAGCAGGCGGAGAGCGACGTGCTCGCGGTGGTGGACAGCCTGGAGAACCGCAAGGTGATCGGCACGCTCACCGAGCAATATGCGCTGCGCCGCTACAGCGAGGAGCTGGACCGCAGGCGGCGGGAGATCTCGGGCGAGTAAAGCGTGATGACCGAAGGTGGGATCACCGGAGGTCTGAATCACGCGAGAAAACTATGGCCGAGAGCGTGATGAGACTGCTCTCGGCGCCGGACGTTTCGCCTTGCCGGACGCGCCAGCAAAGAGCGCGAGATGCGCCTCGACCACGCTTTCGACCGATGGCACGCCCGGGCTCGCGGCGCTGAGCCGCTCCCACAGCCCTTCCTCCGTGATGGCACGATGGAGACAATCGGCGAGCGCGCTCGCATCGCCGGGATCGAAAAGAAGCCCGTCTTGCTCATGGCGCACGCGCTCGGCAAGGCCGCCGATGCGGCTCGCGATCGGCGGGCGGCGGAACATGAACGCCTCCGAGAGGACGAGGCCAAAACTCTCCCCCCAGATCGAGGGCACCAGCACCCAGTCGATCCGCGCCATGCGCGCGGGAAGATCGGACATCGCATAGCCGCCATTGTGGATGATTTCGATGCGCTCCGGCATTCCATGCCGGCCGGCTACGAAATCCTCGAACCGGGCACGGAATTTTTCCGAGGCGAATGCCAGGTTCGTGCCATTGATCTCGAAGCTCAGCGCCTCCGCGTAGCGCCGGGCGAAGATGGCGAGTGCCGCGAAGACGATATCGAGCCCCTTCACATCCACGAGCTGGCCGAAGAAGCCGAAGCGATTATGCTCGAGCGGGATGCGCTCGCTCCCGCTCACATATCCCGCTCTCGCCTTTTGTTTTCCCGCGTGATTCAGACCTCCGGTTAAGCCACCTCCGGTCATCACGCTCCCGCGAACACGATCCGCTTCCACGGACGCGCGGTGTTTCCATGAGTCGAGCCTTGCATGATCGCGCTCGGCATTCGGGATGACATGGATATGCTTTGGCGCGAGAGCGGGATGCGTTCGTTCACGCTCCCCCATCCCGCTCTCGTTCTTTGTTTCCTCGCGTGATTCAGACCTCCGGTGTTCCCACCTCCGGTCATCACGCTCTAGCCCCCAGGAAACATAGCGATCGCGCACGAATTGGGTGGGGGCGATGAACCCGTCGAAGACCGCGAGCGCCTGCTTGATCCAGTCCTCGCGGAGGCGGAACAGCTCCGGCGCGGTGTCGGGGAAACATTGATGGCAGCGCACGGGCGAGGACGCGGTGCAAAGGGTTCTATCGAAGGTGCGGATCATGTGCCCGTCGGCGCGGCAGATCGCCAGGAACTCGTGCAGTGTCAGGAAGAGCCGCGCTTTCGGCAGCGTCCGCCGGGCGATGAGGAAAAGCTCCAGCCCGAAGGTGAGAAAATGATGGAAATGCACGATATCCGGCGCGCAATCGCGCAGGAACGCCGCAAACGCTTTGAGTGCGCGGAGATCATGATTGCGCATCCAGACGGGATCGAAGGCGTGCGAGAGAAAGAGGAATTCCTTGGCGCGTCCATCAAAGCCGGTGATGACGGCGCCGGGCTTGAAGAGCGATTTGGGTCCCGAAAGATCGGTGGAGGCGAGCAGCGTCACATCGCACCCGGCCTGACGAAGGCCGAGGAACAGCTCATAGGCCGCCTGCTGGGCACCGCCGCGAACCAGCTCTGGATGGAAGAGGCTGATCTCGAGGATCTTCATCGTCCGGAGAGGAAATCCTGCCATTTGCGGGAGAACCGCCAGCGATTGACGTGAAGCGCGCCCTCATGCTCCGGCCGCCGGATCGATCCGCATCCTTCGTAATGCCAGAACGCGAGCGCAGGATCGCAGAGCACCTTCCAATCCTGCGCGGCGCCCTGGTGTGCGAAGCGCAGGCAAAGATCGGCATCCTCGTAATGACCATGGATGAAGCCTTCGTCGAAGCCGCCGATCCGCGTGAAATCGTTTCGATCAATCACCATCATCGCCCCGCTCACCGCCGGAACCTTCATGGCCTTGCTCTCACCGCGATCGGGAAAACCCTTGCGCGGATGCTCGACGGTCCAGACCGGGCTGCGAGCGAGCGCGGAGAGGCGAGGATCGGGAATGAACGCCATCCCTTCATGCATCACCGTGCCGTCGGCATAAAAAAGCTTGCCGCCGGTGATGGCGCGCCTTGCCTTGCCGGAGGCAAGGCGGACGAGCGCGTCGAGACTCGCCGCTTCGCGCGGAAAGACATCCGGGTTGATGAGAACGACCGTCTGCGCCCTCGCCCGGGAAACGCCGAAATTGTTGGCGTAGGAAAAACCCGTGTTCTGATCGAAGGAGATGACGCGCACCGAGGTCTCGAACAGCATTGCAGCGAGCTCGGCGTCGCGATGCAGGACCTCCTCCAGCGCGGGCGTGTTGTTCACATAGATGAACTCGAAATGATCGAGGCGCGTGCAATCGGCAAAGCGGGCGATCTGGAGGAACAGGAAATCGGGAATGCCGTAGAGGCAGCAGACGAAGGAGAGGAGCGGCTTTGCCGGGCGGCGTCCATAATGGCCTTCGCTCGATACCTGATAGGTCGCGCGGACCGTCTCATGCATGCACGCGATCGTGCTTCCGAGCCCGGCATCGAGCTCGGCGAAGGAGCGCGCCACGAGGCTGCCGATGAGGGACCGCCGGCCATAGAAACCGAGAAAGGCGTCGAGATGCTCGCGGACCGAAAGCCGGACCGGATTGGCGGGAGGGACGGAAATGGATTCCCCCGAAGCAAGGTCGAGGCGAAGCGCGACCGGCCGCGCCGCCATCTCCGGCGGAATTGCGAAGAGCTGCCAGAACCCCGCCTCGAAAGGAGAAGAAAG
>JASHVY010000116.1 GCA_030044345.1 Acetobacteraceae bacterium
GGCATGGAAAGCTCGACACTTCATAAGGTTGTCAGCGACAAGCGCAAGCCGAGCCGGCGCGTGGCGGAATGTCTCGCCCCGGTGCTCGAAGTGCCCGTCAAGGAGCTTTATGCCAGGATCGGGGATCCCATTCCTTCCCCTGCCGCTCTGGCCGCAATGGACCGCTCTAATGCCCATCCGGACATGGCCTCATCCTCGCCGGACGTGCCGGTTTTCGGCTCGGCCCAGGCTGGCTCGGAAGGCTCGTTCCATCTCAACATGCTCGGCGGCCCGATCGACTGGGCCCGCCGCCCGCCCGGCCTGGTCGGTGTGGAAGGCGTCTTCGCAATCCGGATCGAGGGCGATTCGATGGCGCCATGGCGGCAGCCGGGCGAGCTTGTCTTCATCCACCACAACCGCCCCGCCGTCCCCGGTTGCCATGTCATTGCCGAGATCTGGTCGCCCGAACCCGGTCAGCCGCCGCGCGCCTTCCTCAAGCGCCTGGTCCGCCGCACCGCCACGCGCGTCGAGCTCGAGCAATACAATCCGCCGGCCGTCATCGCGTTCGAGGCCGAGCGCGTCGGCCGTCTCCATCGCGTGATCGAGTGGCCCGAAGCCCTCGGCCTTTAGCTTGCTTAAAATCAGACCTTGGGTAATTCACCCTCGGTCATCCCGCTCTCGCTTTGTTTTCTCAATCAATTCCATGACTTTGGTGAATCGCTTCGCGATCCACCAGAAGCCATATTGATCTAAATTGATCTAATGCACGGCCTCGCAACTCGCGATGCCAAGCGCCCGCCGATCCAGGATAACGATTTTCGACCGCTCGACGGCGATCACCCCGCGGGTGCGAAGCTGGGTCAGGCCACGGCACACCGTCTCGATCGTCAGGCCGAGATAATCCGCCATATCCGTCCGGCTCATCGGCAGCCCGATCATCGTCCCGCCGCCGCGGATCCGCCCTGCCATCTCGATAAGAAAGCTCGCGATGCGTTCCCTGGCCGTTTTCCGCCCGAGCAGCACCACCCGCTCGCGCCCCGCCCGGACCTGTCCCGCGGTAAGCGCGCGCAATTTGCGGGCAAAATCCCGGTCGCGATCCGCAAGCGCCTCGATCGCGCTCCGCGGATAGCGCAGCAGAGTCACGTCCGTCACCGCTTCAACACCGAAATCATGCTCCTCGAGCGCTTCCCAGCCGAAAAGATCGCCCGCGAGCAGGAATTCACCCACCTGGCGCCGCCCGTCCTCCATCAGCTTGACGGTCCGCGCGCAGCCGCCCATCAGCAGGTAGCAATAGCCGGCCGGGTCTCCTTGCGCCACGATCTCCGCATCACGGTCCATCCGCATCGTCACCGCCATCGCCCGCAACGGCTCAAGCACGTTCGCCGGCACTGTGCCCGTTGGCGCCGTGCCCTGCAGAGCCTGGGGCGGTAGGGGCCTTGACCGCGCAACAATCGGTGCGACTGTAGCAAGCATCCTGTCCTCCGCTCGAGAACCGCGTTTCGCTGCGGTAAGCTCTAGCGAAGCGGACGGCCCGGCCGGAATTCGGATGGCTGCGTACGGAGTTCTCCGTACGGAACTTCGCGAAAGGGCCGGCCTCTTGGGGGCGTGATGGGCGCAGCACGGATCATCCATGTCGTGGACGATGACGCGGCGGTCCGGGATTCGCTGCGCCTGCTTCTCGAATCCTCCGGCCTCACCGTGCGCACCTATTCGGGCGCCCGTCTCTTCCTCACGGAAGCGAATGATTCTCTTGGCTGCGTGCTGACCGACGTGCGGATGCCGGAGATGGACGGGCTCGAGCTGCAGCAGCGCCTGAAGGAACGCGGTCTCCGCCTGCCCGTCATCGTCATGACAGGCCAGGGCGATATCCCCATCGCCGTGCGCGCCATGAAGGCCGGCGCGGTGGACTTCCTCGAAAAACCCTTCACGGAAAAAGACCTGCTCGGCGCCATCCATCGGGCCCTGGACGAAAGCGCGCGGCGCGAAGCCCTCGAGCAAAAGGCGGGCGAGGCGCATCATCGGCTCGCCGCCCTCACCCCGCGCGAGCGGGAAGTGCTCGAGCTCCTGGTGGGCGGTCTCTCCACCAAGGCCATCGCCAATGCATTGGGCGCCAGCCCGCGCACCATCGAGGTTCATCGCGCGCGCGTCTTCGAAAAGCTCCAGGTGCACAGCCTGCCCGAGCTGGTTCGCCTGGCGATGGCCGCCGGAGCGGGCGATTCTCCCGCCGCCTGACACTGACATGCCGCCTCTGTCTATGCCTGGCCGGCCGTCATGTCCTGAGCGGAACGGGTGATGAGCCTGATGCTCCGCCGATAGGTGAGATACGCCCATACCCAATCCAGAACGACCGTCGCCCTGTTCCTGCCGCCGACGAGGAACGCGACATGGGCCGCACCCCAGAACCACCAGGCGGGCGAGCCCCACACGCGCAATTTGCCCAATTCCGCCACGGCGGATTGCCGTCCAATGGTCGCGAGACTCCCATAATGGCGGTAGCGGAATGGCGGCGGCGCCCGCCAGCCCCGCAACGCGGCGCCGATCACCTCGGCCACATACTTGCCCTGCTGCTTCGCCGCCGGTGCGAGGCCGGGCACCGGCTCTCCGCGCCAGCCGAAAGAGGCAGCCGTATCGCCGATCGCATAGATCCCCGGCAAATCCGGCACGGAGAGATCGTCGGCCACGGGCAACCGGCCGGACCTGTCTCCCGTCCGGCCAAGCCATCGCGCGGCCGGGGAGGCCGCCACCCCGGCCGCCCAGAGAACGGTGCGCGCGGCGATGCGCTGGTTGCCGATATCCACGCCCTCTGCATCGACCGATTGGACCGACGCCCCCAGCCGCACATCAACCCCGAGCGCGCGGAGCGAGCGTTCGGCCGCGGCGGACAAGGTCGGAGTGAAGCTCGGCAGGATTCGGGGCCCGGCCTGCACCAGGACCACGCGCGCGGCGGCCGGCTCGATGGAACGATATTCCTGTTCCAGGCCGTGCCGGGCCAGCTCCGCAATGGCGCCGGCCAGCTCGATGCCGGTCGGGCCGCCACCGACGATGACGAATGTCAGCCACGCAGCCCGATCGGTCTCGTTCGTCGCGTTCTCGGCTTCCTCGAAAGCGCGCAGCAGGCGGCTGCGAATGGCGGTCGCATCTTCGATGCTCTTGAGGCCCGGTGCAAACGGCGCCCAGTCATCCTTCCCGAAATAGCTGTGCCGAGCTCCCGTCGCGAGGACCAGATGATCGAACCCCAGGCGCGATGAACCAAGAATCACCTCACGCGCAGCCGGATCAACACCCGTCACCTCGCCCAGGCGCACGCGAACATTGCGCTGCCCGCGAAACAGGCTCCGGATCGGAATTGCGATCTCGGCCGGGGAGAGCGCGGCCGTCGCCACCTGATAGAGAAGCGGCTGAAAAAGGTGATGGTTGCGCTGATCGATGAGCGTGATCCGGCACGGCGCCCGGCGAAGAGCCCGAACTGTCGCAACCCCGCCGAAACCACCCCCGACCACGACGACATGCGGCAATCCGTCCCACTTGGCCGCGTCCTCGTCACGCTTCCCGCGCGCCCAGCAGGCAAGTAGCTGATCAACCGAGAGGAAGCCCGCGCCCTCCGCGGCCAGCAGCAGCAGAAGCAGCAGAATGGCAACCGCGTCATCCATCGAGACGGCCATGAAGAAGAGAGGGCCCATGGCGGCCGCGAACAATGCGGCAAAGCGCGTGGCACCGCCGAGCGCGAGCGCCAGCGCGACTGTCCACCAGGCCGGGCCCGCCAAGGATGTGCTTGTCCCCGCCAACATGGCGTTTCGCACCCCGCCGATGTCCGGCGAGACGATGGCGACAGCGAGCCCGACACGGATGGCAAGCAACAGAACCGGACCGAGCCTTCGTTGGACCAGGCCATAGAGCTGATGCAGCCCGCGCACCGGCGCGAACGGAACCGAAGAAAGCCCGCGCTCCAAAAGAGAATCCAGAGAAAGCGCGCCAGGTCCCATGATGGCAAGCCAGACGAGCAGCACAGCCTTCGGCCCGATCGCGCCGGCATCCAATCCGCCAAGCGCGCCCCACGCCATCTCTGCGAGAAACACCAGCGCGACCGGCCGCGTCAGCAGCCCCATGGCGAGCAGCAAAGGGAGCATCCCGTGCAGCACGGCATCGAGCGCGGGCGGAGCGGCGTGCCCTCCTCTCGCCAGCATCATCGCCATGATCCGATGGACGAAAACGACCTGACTGAGCCAGACACGGGTGGCCAGAAGCAACCATGGCAAGCACAGCGCACGCGCGGTCCCGGCCATTCGGATCGCGCGTTGAAAGACATGCCGGGCAAGATGGATCGTATCGATCATCCGGCCTTGCAACGGAACACCATGATTCCACTCCAATCGGGACAGACGATCGCAGGCACGATTCTTTTTGCAAAAGGTCGAAGGTCTCGGCGCACTCGGCAGATTCGCATCCGGCTGGATGTCGGTTCGGCCGTCGGATGATGAAAGTTACAAAGTGAAGGCGGGCGCGGCCGGGTAACCCATGCGCATGCAAGCGCGAATAGTGGATCATGCTGCACGATTTCCGTGGCATCCATTGCACTGGCCGCACCCTTTTCCGGAAACGATTGACGTCATGGGCGAAGCACGAAGAGCACAACGAACGGAACGGACAGACAGGAACGCGATGACGGAATCGACCCGTCCGGATCCGCCAACGCCGCAGGCTCTGGGGCATTCCCGCCGCCGCACCGTCCTCGTGCTTCAGGGTGGCGGCGCGCTCGGCTCCTATCAGGCGGGTGTCTATGAGGCCCTGGCGGAGGGCGGCCTGTCACTGGACTGGGTGGCCGGCGTCTCGATCGGGGCGGTGAACGCGGCCATCATCGCCGGCAACCCGCCGGAGCGGCGCGTCGAGCACCTGCGCGAATTTTGGCAGACCATCACCGGAAGTTCCGCATTGTGGTGGGATCTGCCTTATGAGGGCTGGCGCGCGCTCCATCGCCAGGGCGCGGCCACGGCGGCGGTCCTTTTCGGCCAGCCCGGCTTCTTTCGTCCACGTCCCGTGAACGCGTGGCTCGGCGGTCAACCTCCGGTCAGCTACTACGACACTTCGGAACTGGGGCAGACCCTCGCTCGGCTGATCGATTTCGACCGCATCAATCACCCGGGCAATACAAGGTTGTCCATCGGTGCGGTCAATGTCGAAACCGGCAACATGACCTATTTCGATAACATGAAGCAACGAATTGGGCCCGAGCACATCATGGCCAGCGGCGCGCTGCCGCCCGGGCTCGCGAGCGTGGCAATCGACGGCGCGCAGTACTGGGATGGCGGCCTCGTCTCCAACACGCCGCTGCAGCACGTGATGGATTTCGAGCCGCGCGAAGACATGCTGGTGTTTCAGATCGACCTCTTCCCGGCGCGCGGGAAGCTTCCGGAGAACCTGGACGAAGTCGCGGAGCGGGACAAGGATATCCGCTACTCTTCGCGCACCCGCAGCGGCACGAACAATGCGCGTGTCCGCCAGGAGCTTCGCAACCGCCTGTTCACCTTCCTCGACCGCCTGCCGGAGGAGCTGCGCGAGGATCCGGTGGCGGAGCATCTGCGCGCGCTGGCCTGTCCGAAGATGGTGGACATCGTGCATCTGATCTACCGCCCGGCGACACCTCAGGGTTCGGCCAAGGATTATGAGTTCAGCCGCGCGACAATGGAGCGCCGCTGGCGGCAGGGCCGGGACAATGCGCACACAACGCTTGCGGCAGCGCCCTGGAAGGCCGAAATCGTGGCCGGTGCGCCGGTGCGGGTGTTCGACGTGCTGGCGACCGCGCAACGCTGACATGGGGCTGACATCGGGCTGATATCGGAAACGAACAGGCTCCACCCTTTGCATTTGCGCATAAGCCGTTCTTTGCCCAAATAACGGGACCCAGAAACAGGGCGAATTTCCGGCTTCTCCGATGGCGTGTGAAACTCCTGCCGCGCTCTCCATGGCCGAAGCCGTGGCGCGGCTCGCCGCGGCCGGCATCGCCGCACCTCAGCGTGAGGCACGGCTTCTCCTTGCGCACGCCCTCGGCTGCGCGCCGGAAAGCCTGATCGGCGCACGCATGCCGCCGCCGTCCGGCTTCGCAGCCCTGATCGCACGGCGAGCCGCCCGTGAACCGCTCGCCTTCATCCTCGAAAAGCGCGAGTTCTGGAGCCTCCCCTTCGCAGTCTCGCCGGCGACGCTCATTCCCCGCCCGGAAAGCGAGACACTCCTCGAAGCAGCCTTGGCCGCCCTGCCTTGCCGCGCGGCGGTGCGGCGCGTGCTCGATCTCGGCACCGGCACCGGCTGCCTGCTGCTTGCCGCCCTCACCGAGTTTCCGGCCGCCTTCGGGCTCGGGGTCGATCTCGTGGTCGAAGCGGCTCTGCTGGCCCGGACGAATGCCGAATCGCTCGGGCTCGCCGCGCGGGCGGCTTTCCTGGTGGGGGACTGGGCGGCGGCCCTCGTGTCCTGCCCTCGAAGTTCGTCGCCTTTCGCGACGAACGGAGAGGATCAGCAGGTCACGGAAAACAAAGAGCAAGCGCCCTGCCCTCGAAGTTCGTCGCCTTTCGCAACGGACTTCGGGATCGGGACACGAGCGGGAACGTTCGATCTCATCCTCGCCAACCCGCCTTATATCGAGCGGGCGACGATCCCTGGGCTCATGCCCGAAGTGGCGCGGTTCGAGCCCCGCTCGGCCCTGGATGGGGGGCCGGACGGGCTGGATGCCTATCGGCAGCTCCTGCCTTCCCTGCCATTCCTGCTGGCTCCTGGCGGGCTTGCGATCCTTGAGCTCGGGCTCGGCGCGGGGGATCGCGTCGTGCGCCTGGCCGAGGCGGAGGGACTTGCGATCCGGGCCTTGAAGCCCGATCTGGAGGGCAATCCGCGAGCGCTCGTGCTTGCCTCCCCGGGCCACAAAAAACCGTTTGGCAGCGGAGGATAAGGCGGCTAGCTTGCGTGCGCAGCCGGAGTCGCCGTATCGCGGCGGGTCCCGTGAGCTTCAGCCAGGATGATCGGCACGCCGGGCCTCTGGCACCAGCGGCGAGACCTTCCGGCGGAACACTGCACCGAAGCCAAGGTCGAAGGATATTTCTCGGCTGCCAGAGGGCGTTGCCGCGCGGAATAAGACCGTGCCTCCGGCCCTGGCATAGCGCGAACAGGAAAGCACAACGGCACAGGCATGAATATCAAACGGATGCGTGGCAGAGGCCATCGCGGGGGCGGCAATGGCGGGGGCATGCGGCACCATGGCGGGGGCATCCCGCTCAACCGCAATCACGTCTTCGACAGCAACGGCCCGGATCTGCGGATCCGCGGCACAGCCCAGCAGCTCTTCGAGAAATATCTCCAGCTTGGCCGGGACGCGACCAGCGCCGGCGATCGAGTGATGGCGGAGAGCTACTTCCAGCATGCGGAGCATTATTTCCGCATCATGAATGCCATGAACCAGGCGGCGCAGCAGAGCCAAATGATGGGCCCGGGCGGCCCGCCGCCGCGCCGGCCGGCCGAGATGGACGGCGAAGAGCCCGACGGGCTGGCCCCCGGGCTCGGCGACCAGCCGACATCGAGTGAAGCGCGCGAGATCCCGATCGGCGCCACCCCGCCGGATACTTATCCGAACGGCTCGGGTAACTGATCAGATCTGGCAACGGATCAGAAAAGCCGGAGCTGTCGCGGCGCCGGCGGGCGGGTCGGCTGGGATTGGGCTTGGTCGCGGAGCAAAGCCTCCTCGATATCCGCGAGAAAGCGGGAAGAAGGCAGGCGTTGCAGCCGCCCACGCCATGACCGTTCTTCGCTGCGGCTGAGCACCAGCCGCTCCCGCGCCCTTGTCACGCCGACATAAAAGAGCCGCCGCTCTTCGTCGGAGACCGCTCCGTCCGCTTCGAGAAACGGCAACACCCCGTCCTCCAGGCCGACGATGAAAACGAGCGCGAATTCCAGACCTTTCGCGGCATGGAGCGTGGAAAGCAGCACCCGGTCGGCACGCGGATCCCAAAGATCCGTCTCGCGCGCCAGCGAGAGCGCGTCCACCGGTCGCGTCCCCTCCCCGAGCGCGCGCTCGGCAAGCCCGAGCAGCGCCGGGATGAGGCCCGCAAGTGCCGCCTGGGCCGATGCCTCGGCGCCTCGGGCGGAAAGCCGCGCCGCTGCCGCGCGCAGCACGGAAGGAACATCGCCGTCCTGATCCGCGGCCGCGACCTCGGCGAGCAGCGAAGGCAGGCCCGGCACGGCGGCAAGCGGGTCGGCGGAGGAGGTGCGGTAGGGAACGCCCGCGCGCGAAAAGGCTTCGGCGAGCGCGGCCGCCTGCCGGCCGGTGCGATAGAGCACGGCAATATCGGCGAAACCGATCCGGCTTTCTGCCGCCGCATCTCCGGCTCCGCGGCCCCCGCGCCCGCGATCGATGGCGAAGAAGCTCTGCCCGCCGAGCGCCGCCTCGACCGTGCGGACCACGAACTCCGCCTCGGCCCGCTCCGAGGAAGCACAATGGAGGGTGATGCGCTCGGCGGGCCGTGAAAGTGGGGAAGCGGGGGGTGCGCCGCGGGCGAGAAGCTGCGCGGCCGCTGCGACGATCGTCTCGCTCGAACGGTAATTGTGCCGAAGCGCGATCGTTCGGACAGCCGGATGATCGGCACGGAAACGCTCGAAACAGGCGGCATCCGCGCCGCGAAACCCGTAGATCGCCTGATCCGGATCGCCGATCGCGAGCAGGTTGGACCCGGGCGGCGCCAGCACCCGGAGCAGGCGGTATTGGGTGGCGTCGAGATCCTGGAACTCGTCCACCGCGATGAAGCGAAACCGCTCACGATAGGTCCCGGCAAGCGCTTCGTCGCTTTCGAGCAGGCTGAGCGCAAGGCCGACGAGATCGTCGAAATCGACCGCATTGCGCGCAGAAAGCGCCTGTCGGTAGCGCGCGAGCAGCGCTTCCGTCTCGGCATCCGGCATCACGCCGGTGCGCCTGGCATGGGAGAGCGCCATCAGCAGGCTCGCCGCCTTGCCTGGCGAAACGTCGGCGATCTCTCCCACGAGGGCGCGCTGCGCCTCTTCGTCGGCAATGGAGAAGTCCGGCAGAAGCCCCGCCTCCTCCGGATGCGCCCGCAGGATGGCAAGCCCGAGCGAATGGAAAGTATGGATCTGCACCGCGCGGGCACGGGCGCCGAGCAGTGGCCCGAGCCGGTCGCGCATTTCCCCTGCCGCCCGGCGGGTGAAGGTGATGGCGAGCATGGACTCGGCCGCAGCAGCGCCGGTGGTGACGAGATGGGCGATCCGGTGGGTAAGGGTGCGGGTCTTGCCCGAGCCCGGACCCGCGATGATCAGAAGCGGGCCGGCAGGGGCCGTGACGGCGGCGCGCTGCGCTTCATCGAGCCCCGTCCTCCCGTCCATGGGCGCATCGATGGGCGCGAGAGCGGCCCCATTGGCGGCCGGTGGCTTGGCGAGAACGGGTGGCGGCGCAGCCGGCAAAGCCGGCATGGCCGGGGACGCGGCCGCCGGCTCGAGAGAGAAGAGCCTCGCGCCCGCCTTGCGCTCCTTGAGCTCGGACGGGTCGAAAAGGCGAATGACGCCATATTCGCCGTCATAGCCGGCCTCCCGGATCACCTCGCCACGCCGCATGCGGGCGATGGCCTCGGCCAGCAGGGAGGAATGGGCGCGGGCGATCTCCTCGACCGGCGCGGCTTGCAGGATGGCAAGCTCCGGCCCGAGCGAGACGGTCAGCCGGTCATAGCTTTGCGCCACGGCCTTGCTGCCGACCCCCGTCCCGGCAAGCTCGGAGAGAACCTCGGGCAGAGGCACGAGATTCGCGATCTCGCCCGCGGTCGGCGGCGGCAAGGCTTCCGCCACCGAACGATCGGCGAGCCGCTCGATACGGTGCAGCACGCCGATCGTGATCGGCCCGCCGCAAACCGGACAGCGCCCGCCCTGGGCCAGCGTCTCGGCCGGGCTGAGACGCGCCTTGCAGGCGCGATGCCCGTCGAGATGGTATTTCCCCTCCTCCGGGAAGAACTCGACCGTGCCGACATAGCCCTCGCCGGTCTCGAGCGCATGGCGAACGGCCCCGTAATCGAGCGCGGTATCGAAGACCGTCGCCTCGCGGCCGACCTTGGCCGGAGAATGCGCATCCGAGTTGGAGACGAGGCGATAGCGGTCGAGCGCGGAGAGCCGCCAGTTCATCGCCGGATCGGAGGAGAGCCCGGTCTCGAGCGCGAAGATCGCGGGAGCGAGATCGCCGTAACATTCCGAAATCGAATCAAATCCCGATTGGGCGCCGAGGGCCGCGAACCAGGGTGTCCAGATATGCGCCGGCACGAGATAGGCAGCCGGATCCGATTCCAGAACGATCTCGAGCAGATTGCGGGAATCGAGCCCGAGGATCGGGCGCCCGTCGGACGCGATATTGCCGATGCGTTCAAGCCGCGCGGAGATGCGATCGACCGCGGCAAAATCGGGCGCAT
>JASHVY010000011.1 GCA_030044345.1 Acetobacteraceae bacterium
ACGAAGCGGAGCAGCAGCACGAGAAGCGGGAACTGGAAAGGCGAAATGCCGATCAGGAGGGCGATGAAGCCGAACCAGAGGGCGGAGATGAGATCATCGAGCAGGTGGTTGCGATCATCCGACCAGAAGGTCATCTGCCGCTGCGCGTGATGCAGCGCGTGCAGCGAGTACCAGGCCGGGATGATGTGCGAGAGCCGATGCCGCCAGTAATCCGCGAAATCGAGAATGACCGCATAGAGGAAGAAGGTGATCACCGGATGGCCGATCAATGGCGGGATCAGAAGCTCGAGATCGGGCGGAATCCACCCATGATCGACCAGAAAGCCGTTCACCCACACCTGCACCTGATAGAAGCCGACGAAGGTGACGAGCGGCAGCAGCCCGACGCGGGCGATCAGCGTATAGATCATGTCCGTCGTGACGACGCGCCGGTTCGGCCAGCGTTCCACCGGCCGCCAGGCTTCGAGCGGCATGCAGACCGCCCAGGTGACGATCACCTGGAAGAACCCATAGACCGCGAACAGGCTCCAGCCGAGGCCGACATCCTCCCACTGCATCCAGCCGAGCTGGTAGAGCACGGGAATGACGATCTCGCCCTGCAGCCGTCCGGCAAGTGCCATGAAGGGATCGATCATACGGAGGCGAACCCGAGGCCAGCGCGGCCTTCATTGGCAAGGAGCTTGAGCATCGGCGAGAGAAAGACGCCATGCGGCGAACGGCCGACGGGAATGACCTCGAACACGCCGCTTTCCGGGTCCAGCACCGCGAGGCTGTCGCGCCAGCGGCGGGAGATCCAGAGTTTACCGTCCGGGGCGAAGGCGATGCAGTCAGGCCCGCCGGTGAGGGTATAGCGGGCGAGCGGGCGGAGGGTATTGCCGTCGAGGGCGTCGAGCGTGCCGGCGACCCGGTTGCCGACAAAGATCAGCCGCTGGTCCGGCGAGATCTGGATGATGTGGCAGCCTTTTCCGGTCGGAATATGGCCGGTCACCGAGCCATCGGTCGGGTCGACGACCGCGACGCCATCGCCATTCATCAGCGCCACCAACAGGCGGTCCCGATGCCAGATGATGCCCGCCGGCACCGGCCCGACGCGCACGTGCCAGGCGATCACGTTTTGCATGAGGTCGATCGCGACCAGGCCGTCATTGCCCTGAAGGGTCGAATAGACCATCGAGGAATCAGGCGCATAGGTGAGATGGCTCGGCATCGAGGCGACGTGGAAGCGGCGGATGAGCTTGAGCGTCCCCGCGTCATAGACATCGACATGGTCGAGCCGGAGCGCATTGACGGTGAGCCGCGAACCGTCGGGGCTGACCCAGAGCTGGTAAGGATCGGCCACAAGCCGGTGGCCGAGCGGGGCGCCGGTCGTCGGGTCGAGGGCGAAGAGGGCATTGCCGCCGGCATCGCCGACCCAGAGCTCGGATCCGTCGGGTGAGAGCGTCCAGTGGTGCGGCTCGCGCAGCACGGGCACCACGCGGATGGGCTGACGGCTCGCCATATCGACGATGCTGATGGAGGCATCGGCCGAGTTCATAACCACGGCGATGCCGCCGCTCCCCTGCCCGGCTTGCGGAGCCTGGCTCACGGGCGGCGCGGCGTTCGCAAGGCGCGTGCCCGGACCGAACCCCGCCATTCCGGCGGCGAGCCCGGCGCCCAGGAAGGACCGGCGGGTGGAGAGGGTCATCCTGCTCAGCTCTGCCACGGGATTGCGAACCTGCGATGGAACAATAGCAACAACGGGCAAGTGATGGAAACGCGGAAGCACATCCGGTGCCATGCCCGACACCGGGCTTGAACCCTGCGCCCCTGCGTGCCATGCGGCGCAAATGCGAGGAGGAGGGGCGTGGCATGGTGGAGAACGTAACCCCACAGGCGGCCTGGAAGGCCCTGACCGAGGAAAAGAACGCCGTGCTCTGCGACGTTCGCACCGAGCCCGAATGGGCGTTCGTCGGGGTGCCTGATCTCGGCCAGGCCAGCAAGGAGCCGGTGATGATCCCCTGGCAGACCTATCCGGCCATGCAGGTCAATGGGTCCTTCGTCGATGCCCTGCGCCAGGCGGGCGTGCAGCCCGAGCAGCGCGTGTTCTTCATCTGCCGCAGCGGCGGACGCAGCATGGCGGCGGCTCGGGCGGCGGAGGCGGCGGGCTATGCCCATGCCTTCAATATCGCCGGCGGCTTCGAGGGGCCGGTGGATGCGGAAGGCCATCGCGGCGGCGAGGCCGGATGGAAAGCGGACGGACTGCCCTGGCGCCAAAGCTGAATATTGTCAGAGCTGAACGTTGTCAGAGCTGACCACGCCTTACCGCGCATAAAGCACGCGCACGACGACGAACCAGGCATAGCGCGGATCGACCACGTGGCCGTCCTTGGTGGCGAGCCTGCCATCGCTCGTGGTGGGCACATGCTTCATCGTCACCGCGTCATCCACGTTCCCGCCGACCACAATGAGCCGGCCGGGCTTCATTTCTGTTACGATATCGCAATGGCCGTAGAAGAACCGCACCGGCAGGTCATCGAAGCGGAGCGAGCGGTCGCGGCCGGTGCCGAAGCAGATGAGATCGCCCACCTCGGGCGCATAATCTTCGATCCGCTCGGCCCGCACGGCATAGCGTGGATGCGCCGAGCGGTCGGCGTACCAGCCGGCATCCACATAGAAGGCGTGGTCCGGCGCGTAGGGAAATGAAGGGCCGGCGCCGGCCTCGCGCATCACATAGGAGATGAAGGCCGCAGACCAGGCATAGTCGCCATCCTGGCTCGCCGGGAAGACATGGCCTTCGGCGTCGTGCTTGCCGGTCCAGCGCGAGAAGCGCGTGCCGGCGTCCATCCCGATCCACCAATATTCACCGATCCTTTCCCAAAGCCCCGGCCAGCGCTCAGGCTTCTGCCAGGGCAAGGGCGGCGGGCGGGTGCCCGGCACGGAATCATCGACGCGGCTGCCGAAAAGCCGCCACTCATCCATGGCGATCGCCGTCGCATCGAGACGCGAGAACGGTTCATAGGGCTGGCGGGCGAAGGGCGGCACGTGCGCATCGGGTGCCGCGCAGGCGGCGAGAGGAATGATTGCCGCCACCACGGTCAGCCAACGCATCATGCAAGCTCGGGGCATCACGCAAGCTCGGGGAAAAGTCCCTTGAGCCCCTCCTCGCTCGCTGGGCTCAGGCCGCGCTCCGTGATCAGCCCGCTCACCAGCCGCGCCGGCGTGACATCGAAGGCGGGGTTGGCGGCCGGGCTGCCGTCCGGCACCACCGAGACGCGGACGATCTCGCCCGCCTCGCTGCGCCCGATGATGGTGGCCACCTCCGAACCGCTGCGCTCCTCGATCGGGATCTCCGCGAGGCCGTCGGCGATGGACCAGTCGATGGTTGAAGAGGGTACCGCCACCCAGAACGGCACGCCATTGTCCCGCGCCGCCAGCGCCTTGAGATAGGTGCCGATCTTGTTGGCGACATCGCCCTTGCGGCTCACCCGGTCGGCGCCGACGATCGCGAGATCGACCTCGCCGTGCTGCATCAGGTGACCGCCTGCATTGTCCGCAACCACGGTGTGGGGCACGCCGTGGCGGCCGAGCTCCCAGGCCGTGAGAGAGGCGCCCTGATTGCGCGGGCGCGTCTCGTCCACCCAGACATGCAGGTCGATCCCTTCATTGAAGGCACGATAGATGGGCGCGAGCGCGGTGCCCCAATCCACGGTGGCAAGCCAGCCGGCATTGCAGTGGGTGAGGAGGTTCACCCTTTTCCCGCTTCCAGCGGCCTCGGTGATCAGCGCGAGCCCATATGTGCCGATCGCTTGGTTGCAGGCCACATCCTCCTCGGCGATCGCGGCCGCCTCCTCATAGGCCGCTTGGACGCGGGCGGCGGGCTCGGTGTTCCTGAGCCGCGTCAGCATCCGCTCGAGCGCCCAGCGGAGATTGACGGCGGTTGGCCGCGCCGTGGCGAGATGCGAAGCCGCGCGCTCCATGGCATCGGTTGCGGGATCCTGCCGCACCGCGAGCGCCAGCCCATAGGCCGCGGTGGCGCCGATCAGCGGCGCGCCGCGCACCTGCATGCTGCGGATCGCGACAAAAGCCTGCTCGTAATCCTGCAGCCGCGCGATCTCGAGCCGCCAGGGCAGCAATGTCTGGTCAATGATCAGGACCGACCATCCATCCGCGGGATCGACCCAGATGCTGCGATAGGCGGTGCCGTCGATCTGCATCCCACTTCCTCCGAAGTCCCTTCTTATCAGGAGAAGGCGCGCGGGAAATGGCCGCCCCAGCGCACGATCAGAGGTTGCGTTGCCCGCCCGGTAGGTTAACGTTCCCGCCCTGGGAACGCTTACATGGGAGACTCTGCATGCGCGTGGGCGGCATGGTTCTTGCCGGCCTCCTGCTGGGATCGGTCATGTCCGGCCCGGCGAAGGCGGCCGTCTTCAAATGGGCCAATAACGGCGATGCGACGTCGCTCGACCCGGACACGCTTCAGGAGACGGTCCAGCTCTCCTTCCTGAGCAACATCTATGAGCCGCTGGTGCGGTTCAACCAGCACATGAAGCTCGAGGGAGCGCTGGCGACGCGCTGGAACATGACCACGCCGACGAGCTGGGAATTCCAGTTGCGGCCCGGCGTGAAATTCAGCGACGGCACGCCCTTCACCGCCGATGACGTGGTGTTCTCGTACCACCGCATTGAATCCAGGACCTCCCAGCTCGCGAGCCTTCTCGGCGAAGTGAGCGGGGTGAAGAAGCTCGGTCCGCTCACGGTCGCATTCACGACCAAGCGGCCCGATCCGATCCTGCCCTTCGAGATGGTCGATTTCGATATCATGTCGCAGGCCTGGTGCGAGAAGCACGGCGCAACCGAGCCGGTGCGGCTGAACGGCAAGAACGCGAATTATGCCATCCTCCACGCCATGGGCACCGGGCCGTTCGAGGTGGTCTCGCGCGAGCCGGACCGGCTCACGGTTCTGCAGCCGAACCCAAATTGGTGGCACAAGCCGACCAGCAACATCACGCGCGCCGAGTTCTACGTCATCGCCAATGACGCGACGCGCATTGCCGCCCTGCTTTCGGGCCAGGTGGACATGCTTTACGACACGCCACCGCAGGACGCGGCGCGGATCGCCCATACCCCCGGTTTCCATCTGGTCGCCGGGCCGGAGCTGCGCACGGTCTTTCTCGGGATGGACCAGTCCCGCCCCGAGCTTCTCGATTCCAGCGTCAAGGGCAAGAACCCCCTCAAGGATGTGCGGGTGCGCGAAGCCTTCGCGCTGGCGATCGACGAGGATGCGATCGCCCGGCACATCATGCTGGGGTTTGCCCATCCCACCTGGATGATGTGGGGGCCGGGCGTGAACGGCTATGACGCCAAGCTCGACCGCCGCCCTGGCGTGGACCCGGCGAAGGCGCGCCAGCTTCTCGCCGCAGCCGGTTATCCGAACGGCTTCGCGGTGGGGATGGACTGCCCGAACGATCGCTACGTGAACGATGCCGAGATCTGCACCGCCGTGGTCTCGATGCTGGCGAAGATCGGCGTCAAGGTCGATCTGCTGGCGCAGGAGAAGGCCAAATTCTTCGCCAAGATCGATCCGCCGAACTACGGCACCAGCTTCTACATGCTGGGCTGGACACCGGAGACGACGGATGCGGAGAACTCGATCTATGCCCTGATCGGGACCCGCAACGGCCACCGCGGCCTCTTCAATATCGGCGGCTTCTCCGACCCGAAGATCGATGCCCTGGACGAAGAGATCCAAGGCGAGAGCGACGCGACCAAGCGCGACGCGATGATCGATCAGGTGGCCCAAACCTTGCAGCAGGACTGGGGCTATATCCCTCTGCACCAGCAGGTCATCATCTATTCGGCGCGGGACGGCATCCAGATGACACAGACGCCCGACAATTTCTTCCAGCTTCGCTGGGTGAACGTTCAGGCCGCGCAGTGACGGCCGCGCCTGAGAAGGCGCCGCCTAGTCCAATATGGCTTCTGGTGGAAGCGGGGCACCTGCGAAGCAATCAGCCAAAACCCATGGACAGTTATGTAATTGATCGAGAAAATAAACCCACAGCGTGACGATCAAGAGTCATCACGCTCCGGGGCCGGGCATGAAATTGCCATGACAGGCAGTGCGGCTCAGGTTTAGTCTTCTGTCATGAATATTCTTTCTCCGCCCAAGGCCCGGCTGACGGTCGAGGTGGTGCACGACCTCGTCTGCCCATGGTGCTTCCTCGGCGTGCGGCGGTTGATGGCCACGCTCCGGCGCCGGCCCGATCTCGTCTGCGATATCGTCTGGCGGCCGTTCCTCCTCAATCCGGACATGCCGCGGGCAGGCATGGCGCGCTACGACTACGTGATCCGCAAGTTCGGCGGTGAGGAGCGGGCGCGCCGGCTCTATGCCTCCATCACCGAGATCGGGCGTGGCGAAGGAATCGCCTTTCGCTTCGAACGCATCCGGCGTGCGCCGAGCAGCGTGGATGCCCACCGGCTGGTGCGCTGGGCCGGCCGCGCCGGCCGCGCCGCGGCGGCGATCGAGGCGCTTTTCTATGCCTTTTTCACCGACGGCAAGGATATCGGCGACATTGCCGTGCTGATTGGGGTTGCCGAGGGAATCGGCCTTTCGCCCGCTGCCGCGCGCACCTTCCTTCTGAGCGACATCGAGACCGAGTCGGTGCATGCCGACAACCTCCGTGCCCATCGACTGGGGATCAACGGTGTGCCCTGCTTCGTCGTCGCCGGGACCTATGCGGTTGCCGGGGCGCAGGAGCCGGAGGTGATTGAGCGTCTGCTCGACGTCGCGGCAGTGGAAGCTGCGGAACTCGGCGTTCTCGGCTGAAGGAAACCTTCCGCGCGCGAGCGGGATGCCTTCGCTCCCGCTCGCGCCTTTTGTTTTCCCGCGTGATTCAGACCTCAGGTGTTCCACCTCCGGTCATCACGCGCGGGAGCGGGACGGGATCGCTCACGCTTCCCCATCCCGCTCCCGCCTTTTGTTTTCCCGCGTGATTCAGACCTCCGGTCATCACGCTTTGGCATCAGTCATGGCTCGGCTCGAACACCACCCGATCATTCACCGCATAGAGCACGCAAACCTGGCCGGACGCGCCCTTCTCGCAGTCGGTATAGGCGGCCGCGATGGCATCGAACACGGTCTTGCCGGTCCGCCACAGCCAATAACCGCTCGGTGTGATCACGAAGGCCCGGGGCGAGGTCTGGCTCGCATAGGATGCGGCTGACATCTGATCGGTATCGGTGATGAAGGGGATCTTGGTCGCCGCGAAGGTCCCATGCTGGCCGGCGAGAAAATCGGGCTGGTCGGGGTAGCCGCCGAACGTGTCACGCGCGTCGTGCCCGTTGATCGAGACGATGTAGCAGGGGCCATTCTCGAAGAACTGGCAGACCTGAAGCGCGGCACGGGCAAGCTCCTCGACGCTCAGGAAGTCGGTCGCCTTGTTCGTCGAACGATACGACCAGGCATCCCCGCCGGGCGCGCCGGCAAAGACAAAGGCTTGGAACCCGCCCGATTTCTGCTGGGCGATCGCGTTGGCGAGCGCCTTGCGGCCATCATCGGCAAGCCAGCCAAGGGTCTGCGGATCGATCATCGCGTTGCTCATGATGAGCACCGGCCGCGGAGGGGGCGTTTGCGCGAAGGCGGGCGTCCCGGCCGCCGCGAGGGCCGGCAGTGCAATGAAAATCCGGACCGCAAGCTTCCAGAGGATCGGGGGCATCGCCATCTCCCTCGCTTCTTGGCCGGGTGATCCGGCCCGCGCCGGATACCGTTGCGGGTATTTAACGGTGAAGCGCGGCACAGGACAAGCGGACTCGAGGGGCAGGATGAACCCGGCTTCGATGTGACGCTTGCAATTTCATTCCGCCGGCAGGACTCGGGCTTGCAGCCGATCCGTCGCTATCTCACGATCACTGTGGCTTCCGGCGGATCAGCAGGGCGATGCACCAAAGTCGTGGTGAACTCGTGTTCCGAATCCGAAACGCGCCGAATTGGAATCGGCATGCTTGCCCTTTGTTTTCGCCATTTGTTTTCCTGCGTGATTCGCGTCTTCGGTGATTCCACCTCCGACGATCACGCTATCGGCAGCATCGAATTTCTGCTTGTCCACGGTCCGGGACAACGGTAGCCCAGGGCGCGCCGGTGCCCGCACTCATCGCTCGGCGATATGATCCCGTGCCGCGCGAGGACCGACATGCCCGGTGCGAGGTCAAAAAGAGCCACATCATCCTGTACGGTGAAAGGTGATCTGCTTCGGAGATGACGGCGGACATACACCAAGCAACCTCAAGGCATTCGCCTTTGATTGCAGAGTTGCCTCTTCTGCGGACCGCTCCGCAATCATCTGGCCGAGAGGGCGCGAGTCCATTCTACCAGCGCGAGAAGCGGGGAGGGATCAGGGGCGAACAGATGTGCCTCCGTCCGGGCCTCCTCAGCGATACGGTCAAGCCAAGCCTCCGCTTCCGGCAGTTTTGCCCGGAATGCCTCGGCCAGGAAAGCCAGCCC
>JASHVY010000117.1 GCA_030044345.1 Acetobacteraceae bacterium
AAGTTATTTTTGTTGTGTTAATATGCCTGCTGGGTGAATGTTCGCCATCACCATTCAATCCTGGGTGACGGCCCTTCTCTGAGCATCGCCCGACGATGGCCGGGCGGAGGCATTGCGGTGGAGACGGGTCAGGCACAGCAGGCCGGGGGCGCCGCCCCGGCTGAAGAAGGGCCGGGGCGCCTGCGTGTCCTGGCCGCGCTCGCGGCGGCGCGCCAGCACGGATGCGATCTCGACCCCAAGTGCTTTCGCACCATTGCGGAGAGCGAGGTGCCGAGTGCTGGGGACCTTGCGGCATGGCTGAACGAGAGCGGGCTCCGCGCGTGGGCGGGCCGGATGCGCTGGCGGCAGTTGATGAAGCTCGGCCCATCCGCGCCTGCGGTGCTCTTCTTTCGTGACGGCGGCGCCGGGCTGCTGAGAGGGATCGATCCGGTGCAGCGCGTGGCTCTCATCTCGGATCCACGCGGGCAGCCGGGCGAGCCCCCGGTGCCGGTGGACGAGCTTCGGCTCTCGGAAGCCTGGACCGGTGAGGTCGTGCTGGTGGGCAAGCCGCGCGAGAGCGGCACGGATCAGGACCGATTCAGCCTCGGCTTCGTCTTCCGCCTCCTCCTTGAGGACAGGACATTGCTGCGCGATGTCGCGATCGCCTCGGTGGTGAGCTCGGTGCTGGCGATTCTCCCTCCGCTCCTCGTCATGGCGGTGATCGACCGTGTGCTTGCCTACGGCAACCTCGATACGCTCGCCCTGTTGTCGACAGTCTGGGTCGCCTCCGTCCTTTACGAGACGATGCTCGAATATGCGCGCGTCGATATGGTGACGTTGCTCGCGGCGCGGGTCGATACCAGGCTCAATCTGCACGTGTTCAACCGCATGCTCGGGCTCGGCGTCGATTATTTCGAGCGGCACCCGGCGGGCGAGATCCATCATCGCGTCAACCAGCTTTTCCTGGTGCGGATGTTCTTCACCGGCCGGATGTTCGACCTTGTGCTCGACGGGGTCATGCTGATCGCGCTGATTCCGATCCTCTTTGCGATGAGCGCGTCGCTCGCCTTCGTCGCGCTGGCGACGGCGCTCGTGCTCGCGCTCATCATCGTCGCCTTCATGCCGGCGATGCGGCGCGTCACGCGGGAGATCGTGCGGGCCGAGACGCGCAAGAGCACGCACATGGTGGAGAGCATCCACGGCATCCGCACCATCAAGTCGCTCGCAATCGAGCCGCAGAGCCGGGCGGAATGGGATCTTCGCGTGGCCGAAGCCGCGGATTGGCGGATCCAGGGCGGGCGGATCGGGAATTGGCCGAAGACCCTGGTGATCCCCTTCGAGCGGTTCATGCAGCGCGGCATCATCTTCCTCGGCGCCTACTGGCTGCTGAACGGGACGACGGCACTGGCGATCGGCGGCCTCGTCGCATTCCTGATGCTGGGCGGAAGGCTGGCCGCGCCGCTCGTCTCGCTTGCGCGGCTCATCCAGGATCAGGAAGAACTCGGGCTGGCGATCGCCGAAGTCGGGCTCGTCGTCAACAATCCACCCGAGGAGGCCAGGGCAACGGGCGGACTCCGGCCGAGGATCGAAGGCGAGATCCGCTTCGAGAACGTCACCTTCCGCTATCCCGGGCAGCCGGACCCGGCGCTCATCGACCTTTCCTTCACCGTGCCGGCGGGCACCATGCTGGGCATCGTCGGCAAGTCCGGTTCCGGCAAATCGACCATCGCACGGCTGCTGCAAGGGATCAGCCGCGACTATTCCGGATTCCTGAGGCTTGGCAGCCACGAGCTTCGCGAGATCGATCTTCGCCATCTGCGAAGCAGCTTCGGCGTCGTCCTGCAGGACAATTTCCTTTTCCGCGGCACGGTGCGCGACAACATTCTCGCCGGCCGTCCGGGTCTCACATTCGCGGATGCCATACGGGCAGCGCGGCTCGCTGGCGCGGAGGAGTTCATCGAGCGGATGCCGGCCGGCTATGAGACCTTCCTTCAGGAAGGCTCGACCAATCTCTCGGGCGGGCAGCGCCAGAGGCTCGCGATCGCGCGAGCCCTGGTGAGCGATCCGAAATTGCTGATCCTGGACGAGGCGACGAGCTCGCTCGACCCGGAGAGCGAGGCGCTGGTCAATGAAAACTTGCTCAGGATCGGCAAGGGACGGACGATGGTGCTGATCACGCACCGGCTTTCCTCGCTCATCGATTGCGATCTGATCCTGGTGCTGCACCAGGGAAGGCTGCTCGACCTTGCGCCGCACCACGTGCTGATCGAGCGCTGTGCGGTCTATCGCCAGCTCTGGCTGCAGCAGAACCGCCATTTCGACCTGCAAGTGACCCGCCATGAAGCTCCTGCCCCCATTCCCATCGAAGCCGATTGAGGCATTGAGCGATGGTGCGCTCGACCCCGTCATCCGCGAATTTCATTCTCCTTCCGCCATTATCCTCGCCGCGCCGCCAGGGCGCGCGGCGCGCAAAACCATCTGGCTCATCGCCGTGTTGGCGGCGACGATGCTGCTCATCGCCGTGTTCGAGCCGATGGATCGGGAGGTGACGGCGGAGGGAAGGGTGATCTCGCGTGCGCCGACCATCGAGCTCGAACCGTTGCAGACTGCAATCGTGCGCGCGATCGACGCGCATGTGGGCGAGAGCGTTCATGCCGGCCAGGTGTTGGCCCTGCTCGATCCGACCGCAGCAGAAGCCGATCTCCGGACATTGCTTGCACGCGAGTCGGCGCTCGCGGCGGAGGTGACGGAGGAACGGGCCGAATTCGACGGTGAGCCCTATAAGCCGGTCGATCCCGCCAATCGCGATCAGCTCCTGCAAGCGGCGATCCATGCCGAACGCATGGCGGAGCTGAAATCGACGCTCGAGAATTATGATCAACAGATCGCGGGCTATGCCGCGCAATGGCGGGGCGCGGAGGCTGAGGCCCTCTATGAGAGGGATCAGATCGCGCTCGCGAGCGAGATCGAGCAAATGAATCGGCTTTTGGAGAAGCTCGATGCCGGCAGCCGGCTCACGGTCCTGCAATCGGAGCAGCAGCTAGCGCAGGAACGAGGCGCGCTCGCGCAAAATCTGGCGACCGCGCAGGCCACGGCGCGAACGCTCGCGGCGACGAAGGCACAGCGCGACGCCTTCCTCCAGCAATGGGATGCAGAACTCTCAGGCCAGCTCGCGAGCAATGTGCCCGCGCTCGATGCCGAGCGGGAGGCGATTGCCAAGGCCAGGCTGGTGGCAAGCACGATCACGCTGCGCGCGCCGCAAGATGCCGTGGTGCTGCAGATCGCGAGCGGCGTCTCGGTCGGCTCCGTCATGCAGTCCGGCCAGCCGTTCCTCTCGCTTTCGCCGTTGCATGCGCCGCTCGAGATCGAGGCCTATATCCAGGGCAGGGACCAGGGATTTATCGCGGTTGGCCAGCCCGTGACGATCAAGTTCGCGACCTTTCCCTACGTGCTTTTCGGCGAGGCCAAGGGCACGGTCCGCGTTCTCACTTCCGATTCCTTCACCTCGCAGCAGCTCGTCCAGCAATTGAGTGAGACTGTGGCCCCATCTGTTCCGGTGCCGCAAAATATTCCGACTGGAGAGCTCTATTATGCCGTGCGGATAACGATCGACCATCTCGATCTGCACAACGTGCCACCCGGGTTCCGGATCATTCCCGGCATGCCGGTGGAGACGGACGTGCGGGTCGGCACAAGGACGGTCCTGCAATATCTGCTCGAGCGCATCGCACCTGTCTTCGATCGAGGCATGACCGAGCCCTTCTGAGGCGGCGAGTGCAGGGATCATGGAGGCGAAGTACGTGATCGGCCGGGCCTATCTCGAAGGGCGCGGCGTGCCGGCAAGGCGGCGCGTTGGCTCGTGCGCACGGAGCCAGGGGATCAAGGAAGCGGAAAACCCCTCTCGCGCAATTGTCGCGTGCATTTCAGGCGTCCTGATCACTATCCGCTCCACAAGGCGGGGAGGAGAATATCGCGGAGCACGATCATGGGCGGGCGCGACTGATCCGGCGCATCATAATTGCCCGCTGTCACGGCCACCGCCATATCGAGACGGGGCAAAAGGAAAAGCCGTTGCCCACCATTGCCGATCGCGAGGACCATATCCTCCCAACGGACATCGCCCGCGCCATCGTCAGTCGCGACCCTTCCCACATACCAATGGCACCCATAGCGGCGGCCATCCGGGATCGAAACGGCCGGCGTGAAGGAAGTGGCAAGCCATTCCGTTGGCACCACCTGGCGTCCGTTCCAGCGCCCGCCATCGAGCACCATCGCGCCGATCCGGGCGAGGTCGCGCGGTGTCATGCGCAGGCCGGAGGCCGCAATCGCCTCTCCGTCCACGCCGCACGCCCATTCTGTGCGGTGGATGCCGAGCGGCGCGAACAACGCTTCGCGCGCGAATTCGTGCAGCTTGCGTGTGGTGCCACGTGCGATCAGCCGTGCCAGCAGCGCCGTTGCCCCACCATTGTAAGTCCAGCGAATGCCAGGCGGCCCGAGGATCGGCCGCTCCAGGATATAGCGGTAGCGATCAGGCGCGCGGTCCATTGCAATCTCGCTGTTGCGCGGATCGGAATAGGGGATGCTGAGCTCGTCCCACTCCGTATTGAGTGTCATTGTCAGCGCATGACCCACTGTGAGACTCTGCCGCGCTGGATCAGCGGCGAGATCCGGATATTCGGGGAACTGCGCGAGCAGCTTGGCTTCCGGCAGTTGCACGCAGCCTGCCGCGAGGGCAATTCCATAGAGCAGCCCAACGATGCTCTTCGTCACCGAACGCATATCATGCAGCGTGTCCGGCCCGAACCGGAGTACGCCTTGCGGCCGCGCCCGGGCCATATCAGGTCCCGCAAGGTAGCGTTCGAAAACGATGCGCCCCTCACGCATTGCGACGACCCCGTGAAGGTTCGGCAGCGTCCCGGCCTCGCGCGCGATCTCGAAGCGCTCTCCGAGATTGGAGGCAAATCGGGGCTCCGCAGCCCATTCCTGATTCGTAACGGGAATCGTATGTTCCTTCCCGAAGAGAGTGCTTTGCCGAGGTCCACCAGCTTCGACATGGTCAAGCAGCCATGCCGAAGAGTGTGGCTCGAGACCAGCGTCCGCTTCATGGGTATCCGCGCGCGACACCGGAAATCAAGGCCAGGATCGAACGGACCGGCATTGGTCCGGTCGCGGTTGCCGAGGATGAGCGGCTCGGCCTTGGTTACCGATGAGCGCGTGTCGAGATGGGCTCCGCGGGCGAGTCGCGCCGTGGCGTTCAGCGATACTTCGCGCGCTTTCGGTTCCTTGCCCCGACGGATATGCTGGTTGCCCGACCAATCATTGATGATGACATCGCCGATCCGAAGCGCGGTGAGTTCTCTGACACGGACGTAGGTTTGCAGCAGCGGTTGCGCAGATATATGCAGAAACTGAAGAAATGACTAGCAGAATTACACGCAGACATCGATCATTTCGTGCCGACCTCTGAACTGATCCGTTCCGAGGCCTATAAAAATTCTAGGAATCTCCTGGATGTTCTCGTTTTTGTTGCACGAAAGCACGCGTGATTCCTTCGCGCCTATCTAGCGCTGCGTTCACACGCGGGTTATGTTCTACGTCTCGAACGATCGCTCCAAGAAGATCGCTTCAAACGGTCCGGCGCGCGTCGAGACGCCGCAAGAAGGAGAAAGTTAAAGTAAAAAGGAGGAAAATGTCGTGAGAAGCCTATCGAAATGTCTATTGCGGACGGCGATCGCGGCCGTCGCGATCGGCGCATTTGCCGGCTATGGACCTGCATGGGCCCAGAGCACGACCGCCGCCGGCACCTCGGGTGGTCTGATCCATTACAACTCCAATACCAGGCAATTCTGGTTGCACCCGCCCGCCAACTGGTACATGGGTGATGAGACGGCGGCGCAAAAAGGTGAGGATCCTGCGCTGACATTTGGTCCTGCGACCGGAATTTCCGGCGCCCAGCTTGTGGCCAACCTGGCGAACATCAAGCTGCCTCCAGGATTCCATATCAGCGTCTATGCCGATCACGTCCTGAGCGCGCGGCAGATGGCATGGGGCGACAAGGGGACGCTCTTCGTCGGCTCCTTCAGCCTCGGCGTTGTGTACGCCATCACCGACAACAACGGGCAGAAAGAGGTCAAGACGATTCTCAAGGGCCTGAAGATGCCGACCGGCATCGGGTTCCGTAACGGCACGCTCTACGTCGCCGACATCGACCGCATTCTCGCCTATCCCGATGCCGAGGATCATCTCGACGCCATGCCGCAGCCGACGGTCGTCTACAACGACATGCCTCCTTATGTGGCGCACGGCTGGAAATACATCGCGTTCGACAATCAGGGTTGGATCTACATGGCCTTCGGCCCGCCGTGCAACGAGTGCATGCCGCCGGTCGGCAATTCGCAGCTCCGCCGCATCAATCCGGAGACCGGCGAGGCCTACATCGTGGCCTTGGGCCTCCGCAACAGCGTTGGCGGCGCCGTCGATCCCCGAACCGGCGACTATTGGTACTCGATGAACGAGCGCGACTGGCTCGGCGACGACTCGCCGCAGGATGTCCTCAATCACGTCTCCCGGCTGGGCGAGAATTTCGGGTACCCCTTCTGCCATAACGGCAACATCCCTGACCCTGAGTACAATCTCGGCATCGACTGCTCGCAGTTTGCGCAGCCGACCTATCTGCTGGGTCCGCACGTTGCCCCGCTCGGCATGAAGTTCTACACGGGTGATCAGTTTCCGGCCTCCTACAAGGGCAATATCTTCCTCGCTGAGCACGGGTCGTGGAACCGGCATCACTATATCGGCGGGCGCATCGTTCGCCTGATCGTCTCACCAGACGGCAGCCAGGTGCAGCAGGAGGTGTTCGCCACCGGCTGGATCCAGGGAGCGACGACGTATCTCGGCCGCCCCGACGACGTGATCGTGGCGAAGGACGGGTCGCTGCTCGTCGCTGACGATTACGCTGGTGCGATCTACCAGATCACCTACAACAAGAGCGACTTAAGCCAATAACATGGCGACTCGCCCCATCCGCCCCCGTCGGACGGACGGGGCGAAGCTTCCGCGGCGGGCTCGACTGAAGGCCACATGGCTGCTCTTCATCCCGCTCGCTGCAACGATCGCCGTCTTCGCGCCGGCGCTCGCCGCGGCTCCCTTGGCCGGGGGCGCTGCGGCGAAGGCGGCGGTTTGCGCCGCCTGCCACGGCGCAGGCGGCGTGTCGCAGACACCCAGCGTGCCGTCACTCGCCGCCGAGCCCGATCAATATCTCGAATGGCAGATGGTCCTCTTTCGCAGCGGTGCGCGCGAGAACCCGCTGATGAGCCCCATTGCCCAGCAATTGTCCGACGATGACGTCCAGGCCTTCGGCAAATATTTCGCCACTCTCAAGCCGCCGAAGCCGCCTCCCGGCAAGCTCGATCCGAGTCAGATGGCCGCCGGGGTCCAGGTGATGCAAAAGTATCGCTGCGCCTCGTGCCACGGGGACGATTTCGCCGGCGAGGGCGAAGCGGCACGGTTGGCATCACAACAGGAAAATTATCTCGTGAAGGCGCTTCAGGACTTCAAGTCGGGCGCTCGCCGCGGCGCCGGCGCCGCCGGCGCGATGTCGAGTGTCGCCTTCGGCATGACCAAGTCCGAGATCGAGGCCGCCGCGTACTACCTCTCGCACCACCCCTGAGAAAGGATCCGTCATCCCGGCCGAAGCACCCGGATCCGCGCGAGCAGCTTGGCTTCCGGCAGTGGCACACAGCTTGCCGCGACGGCAATTCCGTAGAGCAGCCCAACGATGCTCTTCGTCACCGAATGCATATCATGCGGCGTGTCCGGCCCGAATCGAAGCACGCCCAGCGGCCGCGCCCGAGCCATATCAGGTCCCGCAAGCCGGTGTTTGAAGATGATGCGCCCCTCGCGCATTGCGACAACCCCGTGAAGGTTCGGTAGCGCCCCGGCCTCGTGCGCGATCTCGAAGCGCTCTCCGAGATTGTGGTGGCAAGACCGGGTTCCACCGGCAATGTCGGAGGCGGTTCTTCACCGGTCACAGGCGATATCTTCCTCTTACGGAGGGAACTGCTCTCAATTGTATCCTGATATTTGGGTTCTCGGACAAGAACCGATCAAGGACGGGAGGGGGAATGGCGCAGGCGATCCATCTCGCAGAAAAGCTCAAGATGTTTTCCGAGTACTAGAGCGTGATGATTTTAGGTCATCACGCTCCAGCTTTGGTTTCTCGATCAATTTCATCACTTCCCCTTGGGCTTTGACGGATCGGGGCACCCCGCGACGGGGACCCCGGCGCGAAGCGATCCATCAGAAGCCATATTGATCTGGTCATCGAAGATCGGTGACGCCTTCAACGGCCACGATGTCATGAAGGAATCGATCTGACGTCGTTCCGAAATCACTTTGTGTGGGAAATTCTTTGTTCTCTTTCTTGAAGAAAAGACATTTCTTTTCTTTTTGTGCGCCCGATATGAGAGGAATATTTGTTTCGCTTAACGGGCCCATCGTGTGCGACGATGGCTTGCGCCGGGGTGTCGTCATGCCCCGCGTTACCCAGGTGACATGGCCTGCCGGCTCTGGGACCATTCTGAAATCATTCGGTAACGCCGCCCGCTTACCTCCGCCGCATCGCAAGACGATGCCTTCCGGAATGATGACGGCATATCCTTCGAATGGACTGGTGTCGGGACA
>JASHVY010000118.1 GCA_030044345.1 Acetobacteraceae bacterium
GGACCGGAAGCAGCACGCCGGGCTTATACCATATCGGGGCGCCTTCCGGGCGGAGTCTCGGCGTGGCGCCACACGGCCGCAGGCATGGGCTGGACGACATCGGCATCGGGCGCGCTGCGCAGCTTCTGATGGAGCACCACGTGTTTTCGCCAAGGATCGAGCGCAGCGCTGGCAACTGGAATTGCTTGGGTAACGAAACATTGAGGGATATGCGGTTTGGCGATGGATGGAGGTGGCGATCCGAGAGTTGGAACGAACGGCGCGACGGGAGAGGGAAGCTGTGCAGTGAGCCGCCCGGGAGGACAGGCTGGCAGAAAAAGGCTATGCGAAGGGGCCTCGGAATCGGGAGATTTTGATGAAAGGATTGGCGATCGTGGTCGGGATCGGCCTTGCGATTGGATTCGCGGCAAGCGCCAAAGCAGAGATTGGCAGCGTGACGCCCGCACAAAGTGCCGTGGCGGCCTGCATCCACACCTTGTCGCAGCGTTACGACAAGGAATTCCCGGGCCTCAATCTCTCTGCCCGGCCGGATGACCTCTGGGCCGATCTCGGCTTGGCGACGAATCCCCAGGACGGAACGGCAGCCTGCGCTTCCGGCTTCGAGGATAAGATGGGTGACCCGGGGCTGGGGGCGCCGAGCCAGCAGGGCGGGGCGGCCCACTAGCGTGATAATTTTAGGTCATCACGCTCTCACTTTATTTTCTCGATCAATTTCATGGCTTTGGCGGATCGCTTCACGATCCACCAGAAGCCATATTGATCTAACACTTTAAGGCGACGGGCGAACGACAAGTCCTCCCGCCTGCTCCGCCATCGTGGTTGCCATCAATGCGAGGCAACCCTCGGCGGGCACCCGGACTCCTATTTTGGCCCCGCAATGACATCGCTGCCTGACCGTATCTCTCTGGTGCATGACCCCGCCACTGGCGTCGAAGCCATCCGGGCACGCTTCGCCGCGCATGCTTATGACCTCCACCGCCACGATGACTGGCTGGTCGGCGTCACCGATAGCGGCGTGCAGGATTTCCTGTGCCGTGGCGCCCGAAGGCGCAGCACGCCGGGCCGCGTTATCCTGATCGAGCCACAGGAAGCACATGACGGGCAGGCGGGCGCGGCCGGGGGCTTTGCCTATCGCATGCTCTATCTGCCACGCCCATGGTTGCGGGCTGGTCTGGCCGACGCACTTGGCGATGATCCGGGCTTTACCGCCAGTCTCTGTGACGACCCGCTGCTCGCCCATTCCATCCGTGCGGCTTGCGATGCGCTGTTCCGTCCGAGCGAGCGTCTGGCACGGGAGGCGGCACTTGACGCCGTGCTGGACCGCCTGCGTCCGCATCTCGGCCGCCCATGGCCCGACACGTCCGGAAGCCGAGCCGAGCGCGTGGCGCGTCTGGCGCGGGAGCGTCTGCACGACGACATGGCGGTGGATATCGGAACCGATGGCTTGGCGAAGGTCGCAGGCGCGGCGGATCGCTTCCAACTCGCGCGGGCGTTCCGCGCGGCCTACGGCACTTCGCCGCATGCCTATCTCGTGCAGATCCGCCTGTTGCACGCCCGCCACCTTCTGGCGGCCGGAATGCGTCCCGCCGCAGTGGCGGCAGAGTGCGGTTTCGCCGACCAGAGCCACCTCGGCCGTCGGTTCCGCCGTTCATACGGAATTACGCCCGCGGCGTACCGTGCCCTCTGCACGGACGTTCCAGACGGGAAGGGCATGGTCGGCTGAGATGTCCGTTCCGCAACTGGCAACGGGCACCCGACATGACCTTCGATACGAAGGTAGCCATCCTGGTACGGGACGATCTGGCGGTCTGGCAGAAGCTGAATGTCACAGCCTTCCTGGCCACAGGAATCGCAGCCGCGGCACCGGAGGCGATGGGGGAACCGTATGAGGATGCGTTTGGGCGCCAGCATGCCCGGCTGCTCGGCCAGCCGATGCTGATCCTTGCCGCCAATATCGAGGCGCTTCAGCGAGCGTACCAGCAGGCCATCGAGCGAAATCTGACTCGCGCGGTCTATGTCCGGGCCATGTTCTCGACAGGACATGACACCGCAAACCGCGCGGTCTTCAAGGCTGAGCCTGCCGATGCGCCAGACCTCGTCGGTCTCGCCCTGCGTGGCCCGAAAAAGGATGTGGATAAGGCTACCAAGGGCGCCTCGTTGCACCCTTAGATCAATATGGCTTCTGGTGGATCGGGGCACCCCGCGACGGGGTCACCGAGCGAAGCGATCCGCCAAAGCCCAAAGGGAAGCCATCAAATTGATCGAGAAAACAAAGCGTGATGACCTAAAATCATCACGCTCTCGGTCATTGTTTTATCGCGTGATTCACGCCTTCGATGATCCCACCTCCGGCGATCACGCTCTACAAGACCGGGCACACGGTCGAACCGCGCTGACCCAGGCGTCGATTGCGACGTTATCGGCAGGAAGGATGATGAATCCGGTCCCGGCGAAGTTCTCCCAGGCTTTCGCGACGGCAGGTGAGGCCGAGGTCAAAAGTGGAATATGAGCTTCGATCGCCGCGGTGAAGGCGCTCCACAGGCCCTTGCTCGCAGCTTCAAGCTTGCCGAATTTGCTCAGCAGCACCAAATCGCACCCGATGGCAATATCCTGCCGCACCGCCTCAGCGGCAGCGGAGGCGCCGCTCTGGTCAAGATGACAGGCCACCGAGCCGGGGCCCAGATCTTCGAAGATCGCAAACCGGTCTCCGCTGGTGATGTGGCGCAGATAACCTGCGCTGCATCTTCGGTTGGCAAGACCATGGCCTTCCGCGATGACGCCGGCAACCCGCAGTGTCGGAGACCGACGATCGACCAGCGCGTGAAACAGGCCCTGAATCACGTCGCCCGGCGCACCCTGGATCACGGCGATCCGCTCGATAGGGACATTCATCACGCCCTCGCTCTTCCACCACTCGTGTGTTCAGCCTGACTGAACACGCTTGCGCGCCAGCGGCATCCATCAGGAAAGCTGGTCTGACGATCGAACCACAACCGCGAACAAGTCACTGAGCGTCGCAAGGCTGGCAGCCTGTAATGCACGGGCTGAGACCACCCCGCCGTCAGGGCCGGGCAGATCGCGAGTGGCCGTCGCGGCGGCGACAATGGTAGGCTTGAACCCGAGGTTGAATGCACCGCGCGCGGTGGAATTGACGCACATATGCGTCATGAAGCCTGCAAGGATCACGTTCGACACGCCAGCCGTGCGCAGATGCTGGTCGAGCTCAGTCTGAAAAAACGCATTCGGAAAGTGTTTGGTGATGACTGGCTCGCTGCCCTGAGGCGCCACAGCGTCGCTGATCTGGCCGATCTTTGCCCTGATGTCATACAGTGATCCCGGGCCGCTATCGTGCTGGATATGAAAGATCGGAATCGCGGCGTTCCGGGCACGAACGAGCAGGCGTGAGGCTTCGGCCAGAGCGTCTTCTACCCCGGAAAGCTGCATTGTGCCCTCGCGGTAGGTGTTTTGGCAGTCAATGAGCACGAGCGCAGCATCGTTCAATGCCGCTGGCTGTGACGGAAGTCCGGCGAGATCGCGCAATGTCTTCGGCATCGGAGGCTCCTGTTGGCCGACATTTTCCCGATGGACCCTTGTACCCCGGGCCTACCGGCGGCGATAGCCGCATCCGGGCGGATGAAGAAGACTCTGTCTGCCACGGTGATATCGATTCCGGCCATTTTGCGTCTTCTCATGCCCGTCTTCGCCCAAGTGCTTCCGATCGGAAGCCAACTCTCTTTATTCCTAGTTGACAGATAGGCTAAGACGGCTTTTATCTCGCGTTCCGACATATCTGACCGTGAGTTTCTGCCGCTATTCGACCAAGGGGGCTCGGCCGATGATCACAGCCATTCCGTCACGCGCGAAACGGCGTCAAGTGCTGCGTACCGGCCTCCTCGCGGTCGGGGCGCTCGGCGCGGCCAAGCTCGGGGCTCGCTCGGCCCGGGCCGCGTCCAAAACAGTGCATATCGGCACACAAAAGGGAGTGACACTCTTCCTTCTGAGCCAGAGCGACATACTCCAGAAGGCGCTGGCGCCCTTGGGATACGGCGTCACCTACACGGAGTTTCCGGGCGGGCCGCAAATGCTCGAAGCATTGAACGTTGGCGCTGTCGACTTTGGGGCGGTTGGGGAGACGCCGCCGATTTTTGCACAGGCGGCCGGAGCACCGCTGCTTTACGTCGGCCATGAGCCCTCTGCGCCAGCGGGCGAGGCGATCATCGTGCCGCAGAAATCCCCGATCCGGTCGGTGGCGCAGTTGAAGGGGAAAACGGTCGCGTTGAATAAAGGATCGAACGTCCACTATCTCTTGGTCCAAGCCCTGGGAAAGGCAGGTTTGCATTATTCGGACATTCAGCCGTCTTACTTGGCGCCCGCCGATGCGCGTGCTGCCTTCGAGCAAGGCAGCGTCGATGCCTGGGTGATCTGGGATCCGTACCTGGCGGCTGCCGAGGCCACGACGCATGCCCGCGTCCTCGCCGACGGTACGGGCCTCGTAGCAAATCGCCAATTCGCTGTTGCCGCACGCAGGCTCGTCGATACCGCGCCCCAGGTTCTGACAACGATCCTTCAGGAACTCGATAAGGTGGACCGCTGGGCGGGAGCGAATCAGGCCGCGGCCGCGACCGAACTCGCGCCGGGGCTGGGCCTTCCGGTCGGCGTCGTCGAGGCCTTTCTGAGCCGGGCAGGGTTCGGGATATTTCCGATGACGCCCGAGGTTATCGCGTATCAGCAGAAAGTCGCCAACACGTTCTACCAGCTTCAGCTAATTCCCCGCCAGATCGATGTCGCCAGCGCTGTCTGGGTGGCGCCCAAATGAGCGGGATGGGTGCCGCGGCTTCGATTGAAGCGCGTCCCAGGCGACGTTCGGTCTTCCAAGCCCGAAGAATCGTGCCATGGCTCCTGCCAGCCGCCACGCTCATCATATGGCAAATCGGCGCCGAAACGGGCTGGATTACGATGCGTACTCTGCCGCCCCCGCTCAGTATTCTCACGGCGGCAATTTCTCTCAGCAAAACCGGCGAACTCGAGCGGCAGGTTCTGATCAGTTGCCAGCGCGCGGCGCTCGGCTTCCTGATCGGAGGTGGCCTTGGATTCGGCCTTGGCTTGTTGAACGGCCTCTCGCGCCCGGCCGAGCTCACGCTCGACACGTCGCTGCAAATGCTCCGCAATGTGCCGCATCTGGCGATCATTCCGATGGTGATCCTGTGGTTTGGCATCGGGGAGAGCGCAAAGCTGTTCCTGGTCGCGCTCGGCGTGTTCTTCCCGATCTATCTGAACACGTTTCATGGCGTCCGCATGGTCGAGAAATCACTGATCGAGATGGGACGAATTTACCATCTTGGATCATGGGCCATGTTCTGGCGCGTCATTCTGCCGGGCGCGATGCCGTCGATCCTGATCGGTGTGCGTTATGGCCTTGGGATCACTTGGTTGACCTTGATCGTGGCGGAGACGATCTCTTCTTCGTCCGGAATCGGGTATATGACGATGAACGCACGCGAATTCCTCGAGACGGATGTCGTGCTTCTCGGCGTTTTGATTTACGCCCTTTTGGGCAAGCTTGCGGACATGGCAACGCGTTGGCTGGAGCACAGGCTCCTTGCCTGGCATCATAACTTTCAGAGCGGGGCGGAGGCGTGAGCCAATGCATGGTTTCGATACTTTCGCATTCCAGCCACCCGATAGCGGACAAAGCGAGCGGAAAGGCGGGGGAGGTCCGTCTGTCGCTATTTCCGGGAGTGGCACCCATTTAACCCTGCGCAGCGTTTCTAAAGGTTTTGGCGGCCGCACTGTCCTGAAACCTCTCGATCTGGCCATCGAAGCGGGCAGCTTCGTGAGCATCGTCGGGCGGAGTGGCGGCGGCAAGAGCACAATGCTTCGTCTGATCTCGGGTTTGACGGCTCCGGACACCGGCGCGATCTTGCACAATGGCGAAGCGCTGGCGGGTATCGCGCCGCGCACGACGATGATGTTCCAGGATGCGCGGTTGCTCCCGTGGCAGCGCGTTCTATCGAATGTCGGCATCGCGCGCGGCCCCGGCTGGGAGCAAAGATCTCTCGAGGCGCTGCGTGCCGTTGGTTTGGACGATCGTGCAAGGGAGTGGCCGGCGGTTCTCTCCGGGGGCCAGAAACAGCGCGTGGCGCTTGCCCGCGCTTTGGTCGCCCGCCCGCATCTGCTGCTGCTCGACGAGCCGTTGGGTGCGCTCGATGCACTGACGCGAGGAGAAATGCAGCGGCTGATCGAGCGGTTATGGCTGGGGCAGGGCTTTACCGCCATCCTGGTCACGCATGACGTGGCCGAGGCAGTCGCACTTTCCGATCGTGTTCTGCTCCTACAGGATGGCACGATTGCGCTCGACCTGACGATCGATTTGCCGAGACCGCGCCGGCGTACCGCTTCAGAAGTGATTGGCTTGGAAAGTAAAATTCTCGATCTTCTTCTGACCTGAAAAGCTGCGCAACGATTTCAGCCTCGGAAGTCCTACAGGCCGAAACGCGGTCATGAGATCAATATGGCTTTGGTGGAACGGGGCACCCCATGGCGGGGAACCGCTTTGTGGAGTGCTCCGAGTCCACCGGAAGCTATGCCCGGCATCGACCCATTGCCCGTCGATCAGGGGCTTGTGCGGGCTGGCGACGAATGCCTTCGCGCCGTTGCCCCGTCATTCTTCGGATGTGGATACATCCATGGCTTTCCTTCCCAAGGCTATACGCAATGAATGTAAATAGCCCTGGGAGGACGCCAAGGTCCGGGCGAGGGGACGGCGGGCTTGGCAATGGATGTGCGATCGCGCAGGCTCGCTATGGTGGATAGGGAATGATAACGAGGGTCGGATCGGGTGGCATCGGCACGATCCGGTATCCGAGGGAACGGAGATGGCAATGTCTGCGCAGCCTGACATTTATGCGAACTGCATCGGCGGCACCTGGGAACGCGAGCCGGAGGCGATGTCGGCATACAACCCGGCGACCGGTGAGACCATCGGCCTTCTGCCGAAGAGCAGCCGCGAGACAGCCTCCCGCGCTGTCGCGGCCGCCAAGGCCGCCGCGGCGGGTTGGTCGGCAACACCAGTGTGGGAGCGCGCGGCCATGTGCATCGCCATTGCCGCCAGCATCGATGACTGCCGCACTGCGATCGCCCGCACCCTGAGCGAGGAACAGGGCAAGCCACTCGCGCAGGCGATCGGCGAGGTCGCGAAGGCTGCCGACGGCTTCCGCCTGGCCGCCGAACTGGTGCGACAGATGCGCGGAGAGACGATCCCCACCGAGGACACGAGCAAGTTCGTCATGACGATCCGGCAGCCGCGCGGCGTCTATGCGGTGATCACGCCGTGGAATTTCCCGGTGAACATTCCTGTCGAGTACCTCGCGCCCGGGCTCGCCACCGGCAACGCCATCGTCTGGGTGCCGGCGCCGACCACCTCTGTCGTCGCCGTTTCGCTGATGCAGGCGATCGAGGCTGCCGGCCTGCCGCCGGGTGTGCTGAACCTCGTGATCGGCGAGGGTGCCACGGTCGGCGACGAGATCGTCGTGCACCCTGACACGAACGGCATCGCCTTCACAGGAAGCGCAGCGACCGGCCGGCGTATCGCCGAGCGCGGCGCCGGCAAGCCGATGTTGCTGGAACTGGGCGGCAACGGGCCGGTGATCGTGTACGAGGACGCCGACATCGACCGCGCGGCCGCCTCAGCCGCCGGCGGCGCGTTCTTCAATGCCGGCCAGGTCTGCGCGGCGACCGGCCGCGTGCTGGTGCATCAACGCGTTGCAGACCGCTTCGTCGACAAGGTGGTCGAACATGCCCGTGCTGTCGTGCTCGGCGACCCGCTGCAGCAGGGCACGACGATGGGGCCGCTCAACAATCCGAAAGTCGCGGCGAAGGTCGCCGAGCATGTCGAGGACGCCGTTGCGCGTGGCGCGACGCTGCATGTCGGCGGCAGGGCGCGGCCGGATCTCGGCAGCGACCTCTATTTTGAGCCAACAGTGCTGAGCGGCGTCACGCGTGACATGAAGATCAACCGGGAGGAAACCTTCGGCCCGGTCGTCCCCGTGCTTTCGTTCCGCGACGACGCCGAGGCGCTCGATCTGGCGCTCGACAGCGAGTACGGGCTGAGCGTCGGGGTCTTCTCTCGGGATACCGACCGGGCATTGCGTGTCGCCGAGGCGATCCCTGCCGGCATCGTCAACATCAACGGTGCCAGCACGTACTGGGAGCTGCACCTGCCGTTCGGCGGCGGCAGCGGCACGCGCAGCGGTGTCGGGCGCCTTGGCGGCAAATTGACTCTGGAGGCGATGACCGAGCTCAAGATGATTTCTTTGCATCGCGACCGGGGTTTCTGATTTCGCCCGTTACGGTCGTTGGAGCGATCCCGCTGCTGTTCGCGCCATATCTGCGCATGCAGCTTGGGCCTGTGCCCAGCTCTGCCGGGCCGCGGAGATGGGTCCCCAAGCCGGGCAGCAAGGTATCGAACGGCTGTCCTCTTCAATCCCCCGGTGGTTTCGGGCGCGGGTGACGGAGCGGGCAATCAGGGCCACATGGGCCGGCCGGAAGCTTTTCTTCGTAACGGCCACGGTCCAGGGCCATCGCGGCGACCTTGGCAAGCGATCACCAAAGAATGCGGATGACCGGCCCAAACGGCAGCGCGACAGACTCTATATCAGGGTCTCTGCGGTCAGAAGGCATACACTTGTTCAGGTTCTCTGCGGCGCTCGAGGAGGATGATCCAATTCTTTCATGACAGATGGGTCGCCACTATGGCAGCCTTACGATACCGCAGCGGCTTCGTTCGCTCGGGCTCGATAGGAGGAATGTCTTGTCTCATCAGACACGGCGCGCGGCTGCACCCGCGGTGCGGTCGCTCCTGCCGCCCGAGGCGCGGGCCGGAGAGGACGCAGCGCGCCTACCGCAGGACATCTTCAGCCAGATTATCGCGCGTGAGCCTCAGCTCTCACGGTCTCACAAGGTGATTGCGCGGGTCGTTTTGACGCATCCGCGTGAATTCGTTGAGAAGCCGATCGAGGCCCTGGCACCCTGGGTTGGCGTCTCTGCGCCCACGATCGTCCGATTCTGCCGCGCGGTCGGTTGCGAAGGGCTTAAGGACCTCAAGCTCAAGGTGATGGGCGGACTGCGCGTCGGGCTGCGCTATCTCGAACCGCTGACGCCGCCGCGCAACACCGAGGAAATTGTTGAGCGCGTCATGCGCCGCGCCCAGCACGCCATGGCGACCGCGCTTCAGACCATCGATTTCGCGTTGCTGGAGCAGGCGGCCAGACTCATTCGGGGCGCCCGCACGCTCTATGTGTTCGGCAGCGGCGGCGTATCAAGCTGGCTCATTGCCGAGGTGCAGAACCGGCTCTTCCGCCTCGGCCTGCACGTCACGCCGTCTGCGGATCACCAGATGCAGATGATGCTTGCGGCGACGGCGAAACCATCCGATGTCGTGCTCTGCTGCTCGCTCACGGGACGCAATGGCGAGCTCATCAAGGCGGCGGCCATCGCGGCCGAATATGGCGCGAGCACGATCGCCCTCACGACCGCCGGCAGCCTGCTTGCTGACGCAGTTCAACTGCCGCTGGCCATGGCGCTTACCGACGACCGCGATGTGCTCGGTCCGACTTCGATGCGCTATGGCTTTCTGATCGCGATCGACATGCTCTCCTATATGATTGCACTCGACAACAGCCGCGACGTGCAGGAGACGATGCGGCGGATCAAGCAGCAGTTCCTGACCTATCGCGACGAGGACGACCGCCAGCCGCTCTGCGACTAGAGTTGCGCGGATGATCCGAAAGTGCAAATTTTTTGTTGCGATGCGCCGGCATTCTGACTAGTTTGACTACTCGATGAAATTTCACGTTCGTCGGACCCTCGGGAACGGAGCAACCATGCTAGCGTGTATGCCTAAGCAGGCAATCTGCGCAGGCTCACGTTCCCTACTTCAGTGGGCCGGCGGCACGGCACCGCAAGAGAAAGCCGTAGAAAACGGCAGATGTCTGCGGGGAAGGGGGAGCGATCGATGGCGAACGCTGGGCTGCTTCACTCCTATCTGATGCGCCGGAGAGAGATTCTGAGGCTCGGCCTGTCTGCCGGCGCTGGTGCGGCCATGCCAGGCTTTGCGCGGTCGGCTTTCGCCAAGCCTGCAACGCCGCTGCATTTCGTGGGCTGGCAGTACCATCCCGAGATTGCCGCGCAGAACGTTGCAACCTTCGAGAAGCTCTATGACGAGAATGTGGATTATCAGCTCGTTTCCGGCGAATATCAGGCGTTGCTCGAGACGATGCTCGTCGCCGGCAAGAAGTTCGACATGCTCTATAGCGAGGAGGCAACGCTCGCACGCTGGGTAGCAGCGAAATGGGCGCGCGATGTCGAGGACATGCCGGATGTCGCGGCGATCAAGGCGAGCATGGTGCCGGTCGCTGTGCGCAATCTCTCACTGCTCAACGGCAAGCTCGGCGGGCTTCCCTATTATTCCGGCTATAATGCTTTCATCTATAATGGCGCGCATCTCGGCCAGGCGAAGCTCGATCCGCCCACAGACTGGGAAGAGCTGCTCGATCAGGCGCGTAAGCTCAAGCGCGACAAGATTGTCGAATATCCTTATGTCAGCCACTGGGAGCATACCTGGGCCGGGCTTTCCTGGAGCCTTTTCGCCGTCTGGTATTCCGAGGGCGCCCAGGTCTTCGACGGCAAGTTCGACCCGGTCTTCGACGACAAGTTTAAGAAGGTGCTCGAGCTGCACCGCACGCTCTACAAGGAAGGGTTGGTGCAGCCGGATATTTTCACGCTGCCGCAGGAAGGCGTGCCGAGCTTCGCAACCGGCCAGCACAGTTTCATGATCGTCCACGACTACGATCAGAAAGTGCTGAACAACCCGAAGCTTTCGCAGGCCGCGGGGAAGGTGAAGAACGCGCTCATGCCGGGCACGACCCACTCCACGTTCTCCTGGGCTTCACTCTATCTCATGGGTGGCCAGCCGGTGGATGCCGGGCGCGCCTGGAACCTGATGCGTTTCTTTGGCGGCAAGGCCAAGGACGGGCAATATCATGTCATCAAGCGCTGGGCGCTCCAGTTCGGCCTCGGCACGCCGTACATCGAGGTGATGCAGGATCCGGACGTCGTCGCCTCGTTCAAGTCGTGGAAGGATATCGCCGTCGCGGACCATCAGGTTGCTATCTCGACGCCGCGGCAGGTCTCGAAAACCCTGTGGTACTCCGACTGGGACTGGTACATGATGGGGGCGGTGCAGAACTATATTCGCGGCGATCAATCGACCGAAGCGCTCGCCGAAGATCTCGCGAAGCACGTCACGAGCTTCAAGGCGCAGTATCCGGGCTGACGCCGCATGTCGGCGGCGCCGGAAGCCATCGTCCGGCCAGCGCTTCGCCTGAGGCGATGGCATGTGCCGGCGCAATCTGTTCCGGCTGTGCTTGCAACGCCTGCCTTGCTCGTCGTTTTTCTCGTCATCGGGGTGCCGCTCGCCTACTCTCTGATGCTGAGTCTGAACGAGACCAACATCCTTACCCATCGGCTGGTCTTCGTCGGACTTTCCAATTACGGGCAGGCTTTCACCGACCCGGCCTTTCTCGCGGCGTTCGGGCGTACGGTGATCTTCGCCGCCGCGACCGTGTTGGTCGGGCTCGTCATCGGCATGGGCATGGCGCTGGTGCTGAATGCGAAATTCCGTGGGCGCGGCGTGCTGCGTGGGCTCGTGCTGCTCCCATGGGCGATGTCGCCGGTGGCGGTCGGAATTCTCTGGAGCTGGATCTTCAACGGGGAATATGGGCCGCTCAATGCCCTGCTGCTCGATCTCGGAGTGATCCGGAGCGCGATCCCCTGGCTCGGCAATGGCTGGGTCGCCTTCGGTCTGGTCGGCTTCGTCTATGTCTGGAATCAGGCGCCGCTCACCTGCCTGCTGCTGCTCGGCGGCCTGCAATCCATGCCGGAAACTCTGCACAAGGCCGCGCGGGTGGATGGCGCCGGGCCGTGGCGGCGCTTCTGGCGCATCACCCTGCCCTGGCTCAAGCCAACAATGCTGCTGGTGCTGATCCTGACGACGATCAACGCGATCATGGCGTTCGATCTCTTCTGGATCATCACTCAGGGCGGGCCGGGCAGTGCAACCACCGTCTTCTCCTGGCTCGGCTATGTCGAGGCGTTCCAGTATTTTCGCTTCGGCGAGGGCGCGGCAGTGCTCTATTTGCTGACGATCGTCTGCCTCGTGCTCGCGATCGTCTATTTTCTTCTTCTGCTGTCCCCCACCCGCAGGGCGGCCACTGCGGAAGTGCGGCTCCCGCTCGCCGAGACGCTCCGCGTGCGCACACCGGCGGCGGTGCGCCGAAGCGAGCCGGCACGTCCGCCCGCGCGGCGGTGGCATTGGCCGCAGCGCGAGCGCCTCGGGCCCGTGGCGCTCCGGCTCGCTGCGCTCGCCATCTTCATCTGGTCGGTGGCCCCCTTCGCCTGGCTCGCGCTGATGAGCGTCTCGCCTTCATCCGAGCTCGTAAGAACCCCGCCGCACCTGCTGCCCCATTCTCTCACATTCGCGAACTACCGCCAGGTGCTCTTTCCCCAGGCGAGCGGCGCGGCGAGCGTTGCGGCACGACGCGTTCCCTTCGGCATCTGGAACAGCTTCGTGGTCGCCGCCTTCGTCACCGCCATCAATGTCGTCCTCGGCTCGCTGGCCGGCTATGGTTTCGCGATCGCCGGCCGCAGCCGGGCGCTGCGTTCCGCCCTCTGGGCGCTGATGCTGACACGGATGACACCGAGCCTGGTGCTGATCCTGCCTTTCTTCATGCTGTTCCGCGCCGCCGGCCTGCTCGATACACGCACCGGCCTCGTCATCGCCTATTGCAGCCTCATCCTGCCGCTCTCCACCTGGATCATGAAAGGCTATTTCGAAGGCATGCCGATGACTCTCGAGCAGGCGGGGCGCGTGGATGGCTGCACGCGGCTGCAGGCAATTCGCCGCATCGTCCTGCCAATCGCGCGGCCTGGCATCGTCGCCACGGGAATTTTCTGCTTCCTCGTCTCCTGGAACGAGTTCGTCATCGCGCTGATCCTGACCAGCACACCCGCCTCGCAAACCATCCCGGTGACGATCGCGGGATTCCTCGCCCAGCTCCAGTTCTATGATTACGGCCCGATGTTCGCGGCAAGTGTACTCGCCGTCATCCCGCCGGTGGCGGTGGCGCTGTTCTTTCAGCGTGCGCTCGTCACCGGGATGCTCACCGGCGCGATCAAGGGGTAGCGGATGGCGAAAAGAGAAGAGCAAGCAAAGTCCGCGACCCTCCCTGATACGGCGTTTCCTGAGGCATGACCAGCGTTTCCCTGGAAAGAATGAGCAAGTCCTATGGACCGGTCACGGCGCTCGCGGCGCTCGATGTGCGCATCGAGGACGGTGAGTTCCTGACCCTGCTCGGGCCTTCCGGCTGCGGCAAGAGCACGGCGCTAGCCTGCATCGCCGGGCTGGAGCGCCCGACCGCCGGGCGGATCGTGTTCGGTGAGCAGGACGTCACGCGGCTTGAGCCGCATGAGCGAAACATCGCCATGGTATTCCAGGATTATGCGCTCTACCCGCACATGACCGTGCGGGAGAACATGCAGTTCGGTCTGCACCAGCAGCGAATGAGCCGCGCGGAGATCGACCGCCAGGTCGAGACAGCGGCAGAAATTCTCGGGCTCGGCCCGTTGCTGGATCGCCAACCCGCGGAGCTGAGCGGCGGGCAGCGCCAGCGCGTCGCGGTCGGCCGCGCCGTGGTGCGCAGCCCGGCCGTGTTTCTGATGGATGAGCCGCTCTCCAATCTCGATGCGGGCTTGCGCGTGCGTACCCGGACCGAGATCCGCCGCCTGCAGCGCGAGCTCGGCGTCACCTCGATCTTTGTCACGCACGACCAGGAAGAGGCGATGGTGCTCTCCGATCGTGTCGCCATCATTCGCGGCGGCGTGCTGCAACAGCTCGGGCGACCGATGGAGGTCTATCGCAATCCTGCCAATCTTTTCGTCGCTTCCTTCATCGGCTCGCCGGCAATGAACATGATCGAAGGCCATGCGCGCCTTACGGCGGAAGGAGTGAGCGTGCAGGTGGCGGATGTGGCGATCGACCTGCCGCGTTCCGTGGCGTGCACCGCATGGGACGGCACGCGGCGCGTGCTCCTCGGCCTGCGCCCGACCGATCTCGGAATCACCGCCCCCGACACGGCCGGCTTGCGCGGGCGCGTGTTCCTGGTCGAGCCTGTTGGGCATTGCGCCTATGTCGATATCGATCTCGCGGGTTGGGTGGTCAAGGCGACCACCGATCCCGACCATGCGCCGGCGATTGGCGAGGTGGCTGGGCTCTCGATCATGCCCGGCCGCGCCTGCCTCTTCGATCCGGAGAGCGAGGCAAGGCTGTAAGGACGGACGCAGGGAGGAGTTCCTGGTGACGATCGGCGAGGATGAGGTTCTGACGGGCCTGATGGACGCATTGCTGCCTGGCGGGGAGGGTTTCCCGCGCGCCAGTGCCACCGGCATGGCGCCTCTGCTCGCGGCACGGCTCACCCACGCGGATGCTTCGTTGCTGGCGCGTCTTGCCGCGGCGATCGCCGAGGCCGGCATCCCGGCGGATGATGCAGCCTGGCGTGAAGCGGCAGCACGACTGGAAGCGAGCGGGTCGGCGTTGTTCGACGAGATTCGCAAATACGCCTACCTCACCTATTACGAGCAGCCCGCGGTGATCGCTTCGATCCGCGCGCTCGGTTTTCCCTACAACGATGCGCCGCTACCGGCCGGTTACACGGACGAGCCTTTCGAACCGGAACGGGACGCACCGCGCCATGCGCGTGGGCGATTCGTGACGACGGATGCGGTCCGGCGTGTCGATCTTGGCAGCCTCGGCCTGGAGACGATGAAATGAGCCAACCCGATCATGCGGATATCCTCGTCATCGGTGCTGGAGCGAGTGGCGCGATCAACAGCCTCGTGCTTGCACAAGCTGGATTGAAGGTCGTCTGCCTCGATCAGGGAGGATGGACGGAGCCGGCACAGCACCCCCACTACAGGAGAGACTTTCAATATCGGCGGCAGAATCAGTGGAATCCCGAACCGGAGGTGCGTCGCGGACCGGACGATTATCCAGTCGAAGGTGGGCAATCGCACGCGCTGATGTGGAACGGCGTCGGCGGTTCCACCAACATCTATGCCGCGCTCTGGCCGCGCTTCCGCCCGTCCGACTTCCGCAAGGGCGTGGAGCATGGGCTCGCGCCGGACTGGCCGATCACCTACGAGGACCTGGCCCCGTTCTACGACGAGGCGGATCGGCTGATCGGCGTGAGCGGCCTTACGGGAGATCGCGGCATGCCGACGCGCGCGCCCTATCCGCTCGGGCCGCTGCCGATGCGCGCGAGTGGGCGGACGATCGCGGCAGGATTCGAGCGGCTCGGCTGGCACTGGTGGCCGATGCCTGCGGGAATCATTTCGGAGAATTATGACGGAAGGCCGGCATGCAATGGCTGCGGCAATTGCGCATCCGGCTGCCCGCGCGGTTCGATGGCGAAGATGTCCATCACGCTTTGGCCGAAGGCGCTCGCCGCGGGTGCGGAGTTGCGTCCCGGCGCGCGCGTGGAGCGAATCGAGACCGGAACGGATGGCCGGGCGACGGGTGCGGTCTATATTGATCGCGCCAGCGGCCAGCGCGTGCGGCAGACCGCGGATGTGGTGATCCTCGCGGCGAATGGTGTCGGCAGCCCGCGCCTGCTCATGCTCTCCGAAAGCGCCCGGCATCCGAAGGGCCTGGCCAATGCCAATGACGTGGTCGGGCGCTACCTGATGCACCATACGCTGGTCGCGGCGGAGATCTGGGTGGATGCGCCGATCGCTTCGCATATCGGCAACTCCGGCGCGATCATCAGCAGCGAATTTGCTGAGACGGACATCGCGCGCGGTTTCGTCAACGGCTTCAACTTCAACGTCGCCCGTGGCGGCCCGGCCGGCGCCACCGCTATCGGCTCCTTCCGCAACCAGCCCGCTCCGTGGGGTACCGCACACCATACGTGGTTCGTGCGCCATTTCGGGCATGGTTTCGGCGCCTACGCGATTGGCGATGACCTGCCCCAGGCCAACAATCGGATCACGCTTTCCGAGGTCGAGAAGGACAGTGATGGCCTGCCGGCGGCAAAGCTTCACTATGTGCCGCACGAGAATGATATGCGCATGATGCGCTACGGCATCGAACGGCTGCGGGAGCTTGCCCATGCGGTCGACGCGTTCGATGTGGTCGTGACGGATTATTACGAGAACGGAGTCTATCGCACTCCCGCCTGGCACCTTCTCGGCACCTGCCGCATGGGCGCCGATCCGGAAAGCTCGGTCGTGAACCGCTGGCATCAGAGTTGGGAAGTCCCAAACCTCTATATCTGCGATGGAAGCAGCTTTGCCACCGGCGGTGTCGTCAACCCGACCAGCACCGTCACGGCGCTGGCGCTGCGTTGTGCACGGCATCTCGCGGCGGAGTTCGGGGAATTGCGGCGAGCCGCCAGGGCAGCTTAGCCCGAACGATCTCCATCGCCCTCATCAAGGGATCATCTATGCCACTTGACGATGAAACAATGCTCGCCGCATTGCGCGGCACGGTCACGCTCGAGGATCTCTGCACCCGTCTCGGCCTTTCGGCGGCCGAGTTCGCCGCCGCGCGCGATGCGTTTTTGCGGCACCGCGCCGCCCTGGGCGACCGGAACGTCAGTGGGGCGACCGCGAGCGTCATTGAGATCAAGCGGGACGGCGCCGGAGTGCCACACATCTATGCCGACAGCACGGATGACCTCTTCTTTGGCCTCGGCTTCGCCATGGCCGAGGACCGGCTCTGGCAGATGGATCGGCTTCGCCGTCGCGCGCTCGGAAGGCAGGCGGAGATTCTTGGCCCGGACTTCCTGGCAAGCGACATCGCCCATCTCACGGTGGGGATCGACCAGATCGCCGAGATGGATGCAGCTTCAATGGACGAAGGGACACGCGCGATCGTCACCCGCTTCGTGGCCGGCATCAATCGCTGCATCGAGACCACACAATTGCCGATCGAGTTCGAAATTCTCGAATATCAGGCAGAACCTTTTACGATTCGTGACATTGTTGCGATCGGGCGCGGAATCTGGTGGTCCCTGAATGGCCGTATCGATCGCATCGCGGCGGCGGAGTGCGCGCGTTTCCTGCCGACGGAGGCCCTGCAGACGCTCTATCTGACGCCTGAAGCCTCGGAGAACCTCGTCCTGCCATGGCTCGGAACCGCTTCCGCGCTCCGACCGACCGGCACCGACGACGCAACCGGCAGCAACAACTGGGCGCTCGCGCCGCGCCGTACCGGAACGGGATATCCCATACTCTGCGGCGATCCGCACCAACCGTTCTGGGTGCCCTCGAGCTGGTACGAGTTCGCGCTGCACGGGCCGGAGGATGATGCGGCGGGCGCAGGCCACCCGGGGCTTCCGGGTCTCTGGTGGGGCAGCAACGGCACGATCGCCTGGAGCATCACCAACAATGCCGCCTCGACCCGTGATCTCTATCGCGAAGAGGTGGATCCGAGCGATCCGCAGCGCTACCGCGACGGAGCGACGTGGAGAAGCTTCGATGAGCGCAGGGTGACGATCCCCGTCCGCGGAGGGTCGTCGCGCGCGCTCACGATCCGCTCGACCGTACGCGGGCCGGTGGTCAACGCGCTGGTCCCGCCGCTCGCGGAGGAAGGCGAGCCGCCGCTCTCGCTTCGCTGGGTCGGCGCCGAGCATCTTGATGATCTCAAAGCGATGATCGCGGTTTCCCGCGCGAAGGATTGGGCCGCTTTCCGCATCGCGCTCGGGGATTGGGCAATCGCCGTCTTCAACTTCGTCTATGCCGACCGTGGCGGGAATATCGGCTACCAGATGGCCGGGCGGCTGCCCATCCGCGGCCGTATTGTCTACGGATACCGGGATGCAAACGAGGCCGCCGATCAATGGCTCGGATATGTGCCGTTCGAGGACCTCCCGCACAGCTTCAATCCGGCACGCGGCTATGTCGCCAGCGCGAACCAGCGGATCGTTCCGGCAGATTATCACCAGCCGATCTACGGTGCCTATTCTCAGGGCCACCGCGGCGCGCGCATCGACGTCGAATTTGCGCGCCATCCGGTGATGGATCGGGATGAGAATATCCGCTTTCAGAACGATGTTGTGAGCACCCGGGCTGAGCGCATGTGCCCGCACATCCTGCGCCGGCTCGCCGGAAGTGAAGATCCGGATGTCTCCACTGTCCGCGCCGCGCTTGAGGCTTGGGATTTCCGCTACGACCTTGCAAGTCCCGCGCCCACTATCTTTGAGACGTTTCTCACGCTATGGCAAAGAACTGTCCTTTCGGAGCATCTGCCATCGCGGCTGCTCGATCTGGCCGCCCAACAAACGGGCCTTGCCATGAGCCTGCTCGAGAACGACGGAATGGAATATTTTGAATCCGGAACCTCAGCCGCTTCCGTCGCGGTCGCGAAGCAGGCGGTCGCTCGGCTCAGGGCCAGGCTCGGCGATGAGCCCGCAGCCTGGCGGTGGGAGCGGGTGCATAAGGCACATTGGCATCACCCGCTCTCGAACGCGGCAACCAGCGCCGCTTTCGATATCGGCCCGGCCCCGGTCGATGGCGGATCGCACACGGTGCGGAACACGGGCGGGGAGCTGCCGCCGCACGGCGCGAACGCCGGCACCGAATATCGAATCGTCGCCGACCTCGCGGCTTCCGATTCGTTTCTCGCAGTGCAGAACATCGGCAATTCTGGCGTGCCGGGCAGCACTCACTACAGGGATCAGTTCGTCCCCTGGATTCGGGGCGAGTACCACACCGTCCCTCTCACTCGCACGGCGGTGGAGGCCGCCTCGACCGTAAAGACGCGCATCGTACCAAACGAGCATTAGAGCGTGATGATTTTAGGTCATCACGCTCTAGCTTTATTTTCTCGATCAATTTCATGGCTTTGGCGGATCGCTCCGCGATCCACCAAAGCCATATTGATCTAAAGCAGATCGCGCCCGACTGGAATCGAGGCACCCCTTCACGGGGACCCCGACGCGAAGCGATCCCGGGGCACGGGATTCCGCTTGGCAAAACAACGAAAGCGCGTTCAGTTCCGCCCGAACGCGGCAGGGATCGGGCATGGGGGGCAGAAGCTCGGCCAGCGGCGAGAGTGACAAGTCGACGAAGTTCATCGCGTTCTGGCTGGGACAAATGCTGAGCCTGGGCGCATCTACGGTCACGGTACCGAACAGCGTCTGAACCTTACAGGCGCGACAGTCATGCTGGCGGCGAAGTTTCAGGTATCGCGGGCAGTGCTGTGCCCCGGCGCCGATCGGACTCCCAACCCGGACGAATTCCGTCAATAATATCAAGGCGGTTGCACGATTTCATTCGGTGTCTCGCCCGGGCACTGGGTCATGGCCTGCGATACAACCGCAATCGAGCGCTGCACGCTGGACAAGTACCCTGCCCCAACCGTCTTGGCGGATACGACCCGCGCCGTGCCTCTCCTCTCGATGCCTACAATCTCAACTCCAGGCCCCGACGCCTATTTCGCGGTTGCTCTCATACGCCGTGAGCGCAAAGTCACGGCCGCCAGAACAACCCCGCGTCCAGAACCTCGCGCGCAAGCCCCACAAAAACTGAGGAAGAGCCACCAAACAGGCGAAGCGACACAGAACCGTTTGCCGGCAAAGAATACATAACCTGTTGCACTCCGCTGGGGCTCCGCCTATAACCATAGTGACTCAATAGATTTACTTTAGTATAGTCACACCGCTCCCCATAATGGCAGGGGGGCGCCGGGCAGGGAAAATGGCCGACTTAGCTCCCGTGACGGTGGCCGGTGCCACCGAGAATATTCATATTATTCAAAGCGATGCCGAGGCAGTGGAAGTCGCCCGGTCGCTCGCTGCCGAATTCGCCGTCGGTGCCGCCGAACGGGACCGGCAGCGCATTCTGCCCTTCGCCGAGATCGAACGTTTCGCCGCAAGCGGACTTTGGGCGATCACGGTGCCACGTGCCTTCGGCGGGGCGGAAGTCTCATTCCGTACCGTCGCCAAAGTCATCGAGATTGTCTCCGCGGCCGATCCGTCGATCGGCCAGCTTCCCCAGAATCACCTGAGCGTTGCGTTCCAGATCCGGGCCCTGGGCAGGCAAGCCCAGCAACGCTTCTTCTTCGGCCTGATCCTCAACGGCATGCGCCTCGGCAACGCGCTCGCCGAGCTCGGCAGCAAGGCTGCGCACCAGTTCGAGACGACCATCGCGCCAGCCATCCGTAACGGCGAAAGCGGCTACGAGATCAACGGTCGGAAATTCTACGCGACGGGCGCTTTGTTCGCCGACTTCATTTCGGTCGGGGCCCTGGATGATGACGGCCGCCGGCTGACGGCCATCGTGCCGCGCCACGCCGCCGGCCTCAAGGTCATCGATGACTGGTCGAGCTTCGGGCAGCGGACGACGGCGAGCGGAACGGTGATCCTCGATCGGGTTTTCGTCCCCGATCATCACGTCTTCCCATTCTATCTCATGCAGGAGCGGCCCATTCCGAATGGCGCGGTCGCCCAGATCATCCAGGCGGCGATCGACAGCGGCATCGCGGTTGCTGCGATCGAGGACACCAAGCGCCTCGTTCGCGACGTGGCGCGCCCCTGGCGCGATTCGGGCTCGGCGCGCGCCTCCGACGATCCGTATACGATTGCTGCCATTGGCCGGCTCGAAATAGGGCTGCACGCGGCCCAGGCATTGCTCGATCGCGCAGGCGGCTTTGTCGATCGTGCGATCGCTGCGCCGAGCAATCAAAGCGTCGCCGAGGCCTCCGTCGCGGTCGCCGAGGCCAAGGTGCTGACGACGAAGATCGCGCTCGAGGCAAGCAATGTGCTGTTCGAGCTTGCCGGAACGCGAGCAACCCTGGAGCCGCACCAGTTCGATCGGCACTGGCGCAATGCCCGCGTCCATACGCTGCATGATCCGGTGCGCTGGAAATACAACGTGATCGGCGAGTGGACGCTGAATGCCAAGCCGCCCCCGCGCCACGGGCTGGTGTGAGACTGCGAAGTGGACACGCTTCTTCCCACCACCGGTCTCGGCGAACCTCCGGCACCGGATCGCTTTCCGGAGAGCCCTCTCTCCCGCGCGTTCCGTCAGAAGCTGATGCTCGGCTTGTTTCTGCCGATCCAGGCGGGCGGCTGGACCGCCTCCCGCCTGCCGCGGACGACGAGCTGGACGTTCGACTACAACGCCGCCCTCACGCGCCAGGCGGAAGCTCTTGGCTTCGACCTTGTCTTCGGTCTTGCCCAATGGCTGCCGAAGGGCGGCTATAACGAAGTGCAGAATGGCCAGGGGCTCGACAGCTTCATGACGATCGCGGCGCTGGCGGCGATCACCGCGCGCATCCTGCTCATCTCCACCGTGCACGTGCTCTATGGGCCATGGCATCCGGTCCATTTCGCAAAATTCGGCGCCACCCTGGACCATATCTCCGGCGGTCGCTGGGGCGTCAATATCGTCACCGGCCACCGCGCGGTGGAGCATGAAATGTTCGGCTGGTCGCGCATCGATCACGATCGCCGCTACGAGCTCGCGGACGAATTCCTCTCCGTCGTGAAGCATCTCTGGCAGGCCGAGGAGAATTTCTCCTATCATGGCGAACGCTGGCGGATGCGCGATGCCTTCATCACGCCGAAGCCGCGCTATGGCCGACCGATCCTGGTCAATGCGACAGGCTCGGAAGCCGGCATCGGCTTTGCGGCGCGGCATTCCGATATCGTCTTCATCAGCAGCCCGACCGGCAGCGCCTTTGAGACAGCGATCGAGGCCCTGCCTGCCCATGTCGCGCGCGTGAAGGCGGCCGCGCTTGCGGCCGGCCGAAATGTGCGCACGCTGATCAACCCGTTGGTCGTCTGCGGTCCTACCGACGCGGAAGCCAACATGTATGCGGACGCCATCATCGCGTCCTCCGAGCCGACCGGGTTCGTGGCGGGAAAATTCGATAGCGACGCTCATGCCTGGCGTGGCCGCAAGCAACATGATGGCGCGCGCGAACGTGGGCTGGGTGGCGGAAATCTGCAGATCGTAGGCTCACCCCAGCGCGTGGCGGAAAGCCTCATACGCCTCCAGGCCGCCGGCATCGACGGTGTTCAGCTGAGTTTCTACGATTTTCAGCCGGACCTCGCCTTCTTCGGCGAAACCGTGATGCCGCTGCTGATCGAGGCCGGGTTGCGTAAGGAGCTGCGCCCATGAGCGGCCATCTCCCAAGTCTGATCATCGCCGGCGGGCTCGATACGCTTACTTACTGGAGCCTCGCCTTCCTGATCGCATCCGGGCTGACGGTCGTTTTCGGCATGCTCGGCTTCCTTAATGTCGCGCACGCATCTTTTTACATGCTGGCGGGCTATATCGGGTACTCGATTGCCGGGCAAACCGGCAGCTTCTGGCTGGCGCTGCTGCTGGCACCTCCGATCACGGTCGTCCTTGGGCTTGCTGCTGAGCGCCTGCTGTTCCGCCGCCTCTACGAGGCCGGGCACACACCACAACTGCTGCTCACCATCGGCATCGCCTATGTGATTGCGGAAGCCACCAAGATGATCTGGGGCGACGATGCCTTCACCGTCTCCCCGCCGGCCGGTCTTGGTGGCCATATCGTCATCCTCGGCGCGACCTTGCCCGTCTATCATCTCTTCGTCATCGCCATCGCGCTCGTCCTTGTCGGGCTGCTGGCCCTGCTGATCAGTGGCACCCGGCTCGGCATGGTGGTTCGCGCGGCCGCCACGCACCCGCAGATGGTCGATGCCCTCGGGTTCAAGCTGCACACGGTGCACACGCTCGTCTTCCTGGTGGGTGTCTATCTTGCTGCGGTCGCCGGCGTCGTCATGACGCCAATGCTCGGCATCTATCCCGGGATGGCGGACGATGCCCTGGTGCAGACCTTCATCGTCGTGGTGGCAGGTGGGCTCGGCAGCCTGCCGGGGGCCTTTGCCGTGGCCGGCTTGCTTGGCCTGGTGCAGGGATTCGGAAGCGTCTTCCTTTCCGATTACGCATTGTTCTTTCCGTTCATCGTCCTGGCCGGCGTGCTGATGTTTCGCCCGCTCGGCCTGTTCGGCACCAGAAGCGGCGCATGACCATTCCCGGCAAGCTCGGCCCGGCGCTATCGGCGCTGGATGCGGAACGGAGCCGTGGCCGCGCGAGCGGGGCGGTGGCAACCTTTGCCCTGCTCGGCGCGATCGTGAGCGCCCCCTGGATCCTTCCCCAAGCCGCGCTCAATGATCTCAGCCAGGCGATCCTGCTTGGGCTCTTCGCCATCGGCTTCAACATCATTTTCAAATATTCAGGCCTGCTTTCCTTCGGGCATGCGGCATTCTTCGGGACCGCGGCTTATGCGGAAGCAATGCTGCTGCAGGCCTTTCCCGCAGTCCCGGTGCCGGTGCTGATCCTTCTGGCCGCTTGTGGGGTTGGTGCGCTCGGCCTCCTGCTCGGGCATATCTGCGTGCGTCGTTCGGGGGCCTATTTCTCGATGATGACGCTCGCGATCGGCGCCTTCCTCTATACGATCGCCTTCAAATGGCATGCGGTGACCGGCGGCACGGACGGGCTCGGCAGCTTCATGCCCTCTACGCTCGTCCTGCTGCCGGGATGGCGGCTCGAGAATCCGTCGATTGCGCAGACCTACGAGCTGTCGGCTTCATTCCTGATCCCGCTCACGCTCGCGGTCTGGCTGATTCTGGAGCGCACGCCTTTCGGCAATGCGGTCCAGCTCGTCCGCCAGAACGAGGAGCGGGCCGCTTTTCTCGGCTATGACACGCATCGGGTGAAGCTCGCCAATTATGGTCTCGCCGCCTTCGTGGCCGGCGTCGCGGGCGCTCTCTGGGCAATCGCCAATGGCTTCGTCTCGACCGACAGCATCGATCTCACGCTTTCCACGACTGTGATCATCATGGCATTCATCGGCGGCACCGGATGGTTCTGGGGGCCGCTGCTGGGCAGCGCGATCTATATTTTCGGCTCCGATCGCCTCTCCGCTCTCACGCAGCACTGGCAGCTTTGGATGGGCCTCGCCTTTATCGTGCTCGTGCTGGCCTTTCCCCGCGGCATTGCCGGATTGGTTGCGCTGCTGTCTTCACGCCTGGTCGAGCGCCGTGATGGCTGAGATCCCGCTGCTCGCCCTGTGCGGCGTCTCCAAAAGCTTCGGGGCCGGTCCCGTGCTCGATGGGCTGTCGCTCAGCATCCCTCCTGGCGAGCGGCGTGGTCTGATCGGGCCCAATGGTGCCGGCAAGACGACGCTGATCAACATCATCACCGGCAAGCTTCGCCCTGATGCCGGCCGCATCCTCTATCGCGGCCAGGACATCACAGGTCTGCCGCCGCA
>JASHVY010000119.1 GCA_030044345.1 Acetobacteraceae bacterium
ACCCGTTCACAGAAGGCACGGGTACGCGCCAGCACCCGCTCGGGCCTGCTAAGCACGGGCAGGATCACCCTGGATTCTCGTGCCCGACCACGGAGAAAAGGGGCTCGCGAAGCGGGCAGTTTTCACCGCAGGATCGCGAAGCGATCGCCCTGAGCGATGATCCTGGTCGTCAGACAGAGGAAGGGGTGTGATCAAAAATGAGCCCGATTGCCGATGCGCGGCACTTCTCGCGCCCCTCGTCTTCTGCTCGGACGCGATCCGTTCAACCAGGAAACCGTCCGTCTCCTCCAGGACATTGTCCTTCCGCTCCAGACCGATTGCCGGCAACGATGCGGAAAGAATCGGTTTGGATCAATACGGCAATGAAGCCCGCCTCCGCCGAGGGCAATTCCCGAACCCGCCATCCATTCCCCGGATGCTTCGTAAGTGATTGACTTGCAAGCGATCTCCGGAAAAATCGAATCCGTTGCCCAAGCCGTATCCGGGCGGAGAAACCAGGGGGCTTCTCCGGGTCGCCCCTATTTGTCCGGGCGGGTTGCCTTGTGAGCGCCTGAAGTCCGCTTGCCTACGTTCCGCCTATGGGAACTGTTCTGCATTTTCCTCGTCCGGACGGAGAGCGAAGCGGCCAGAGCCGGCAGCCGAAAGCACCAACAAGCCGCCCGCAATGGCAATGTTCTTGTAGAAGTTGATCTTCTGCATCAGAATTGCTGCCGGAACCTGCGCTTCCCAGTAGCGATGCGCGATCAGGGCTGTGCCGATCGTGTAGATTGCAAGAACAAGCGCCAGCGGACGTACCCACACACCCAGCAGGATCAATGCGGTCACCACCACCTCACAGATCACCGCTACGATTCCGGAGAGCAGTGGGACAGGTCCTCCGTCATGGGCAATGTATTGCACGATGCCGGGCCAACCCATGATCTTTTCGATGCCGGAGGGCAGGAATAAAACCGCAATCAGAATCCTCCCCAGCAATATTTCTGCATCTTGAACGTTCCTCATGGCCCACTCCCGGATTGCTTGTCCGAATGCGATTCTTCAATCTTCAGTTTGATCCCGGGAGAAAAGGCGCGCAATGGCCTTGTGCTTAGAGCGGGATGCGCTCGCTTACGCTCACCCATTCCGCTCTCGGTCTTTGTTTTCCCGCGTGATTCAGACCTACGGTGATTTCACCTCCGGTCATCACGCTCTAGCGTTGCTTTGCCGAACGGATTCAAGGCACCCTTGGATCGCTTCGCGCCGGGGTCCCCGCGAACGTGTTCGGGGCGCCTCGCCGACAAGTCGGCGGGGACCCCGTCGCGGGGTGCCCCGATTCCAGTCAGGCGCGATCCGCTCTAGAGCCCGCTTGGGAATGCGCTGTGGGTGTCGATCGCTTCGATCGATGACATGCCGTGAGGTCGCATCCCCCGCCGACATCAGGGCCCATGAACTCGGCGCTCATGGGCCGTACTGGCGGGCTCGTCGGGAGCTTCCCATAACGCAGATTTGAACATCATTCACCGGAAATCTCTTGTCGTCACACGGATATCCCCGCGCGGATCGGGATCGCCGGCATGGACGGATTGATCGCCGCCCCCATATCGAATTTCCAACGGCTGATTGCGATTTCCGACAGTGCGGAGCAACCCGGAAAGATCCTCGAGACGCTCGGCCACGACGTGGATCACATCGCCTTCGCGCTGCACCCGCCCTCGGCACGCCACCATGCTCGCCGCCGTGACAATCTGCCGCTGCCGCGCGAACAGGCTTGACCAGACGACCAGGTTGGCGATGCCGGTCTCATCCTCCATGGTGACAAAAACGACGCCGGTCTTCGTCCCGGGTCGCTGACGCACCAGCACCAGACCGGCCACGGTGATGCGCTCACCATCTCGCGCCGCCGACAGGGCTTCGCAGGGGGCAATGCCGCGCTCTCCGAGCGCGGCCCGCAGGAAGGCCACCGGGTGCTGCCGCAGGGACAGACCCACCATCCTATAATCCTCCACCACGCTGCGCGCCGTGGTCATGGGAATGAGCGGAACGGGAGGCTCGACGATCTCCGCTCGCGGCGCGCGTCCCACGTCCGCCGCAGCGAACAGAGGCAGCGCCTCATCCCGCAGCCCGCGAATGGCCCAGAGCGCCGCCCGCCTGTCCAGCCCCAAATCCTGGAATCCGTCGGCCTCGGCCAACCGTTCCAGTGCCGCTACGGGAACGCGGGCGCGTCGCCACAATTCCTCGATGCCGCCATATGGCCGCTCGCCTCGCGCCGTGACGATTTCCTCCGCATCGGCGTCCGAGAGGCCCTTCACCATCCGCATGCCCAAACGCATCGCCAGGAATCGTCCGCCTGTCGGCTCCAGCGTGCAGTCCCATCGGCTATGGTTGACCGAGACCGGCCGGACCTCGACACCATGGTTGCGCGCGTCCCGCACGAGCTGTGCCGGAGCATAGAAGCCCATCGGCTGGCTGTTCAGCAGCGCACAGCAAAACACCTCCGGATGGTGGCACTTGAGCCAACTGCTCGCATAGGCAAGCTGTGCGAAGGAGGCGGCGTGCGATTGCGGGAATCCATAGCTGCCGAAGCCTTCGAGCTGAGAGAAAATCCGGGCGGCAAAATTCGCATCATAGCCGCGCTCGACCATGCCTTTGATCAGCTTGTCCCTGAAGCGATCGATCGTGCCGGTGTGCTTGAAGGTTGCCATTGCGCGGCGCAACGCATCCGCTTCCGAGGGCGTGAACCCGGCACAGTCGATCGCGATGCGCATCGCCTGTTCCTGGAAGAGCGGGACACCAAGCGTCTTTTCAAGCAAATTCTTCAATTCCTGGCTTGGATAATTTGGCTCCTCCTTCCCCTCGCGCCGGCGCAGGTACGGGTGAACCATGTCGCCCTGGATAGGACCCGGCCTCACGATCGCAACCTCGATCACGAGATCAAAAAGCTTGCGAGGCGCAAGCCGCGGCAGCATCGACATCTGGGCGCGGCTCTCGATCTGGAACACGCCGATCGTGTCCGCCTTGCGGATCATCGCGTACGTGTCGGCATCCTCGGCCGGGATGGTAGCCAGAGTGAGCACAACTCCTTTGTGCTCGGCGAGCAGGTCGAAGCTGCGCTTCATGCAGGAAAGCATGCCCAGCGCCAGGCAATCGACCTTCATGAACCTCAGGGTGTCGATATCGTCCTTGTCCCACTCGATGACCGTCCGGTCTTTCATGGCCGCCGGTTCGATCGGCACCAATTCATCGAGCCGGTCGCGCGTCAGAACGAATCCGCCCGGATGCTGGCTCAAATGCCGCGGGAAGCCGATCAGCACGCGCGCGAGGGCGAGCGTCAGGCGCAGCCTGCGGTCGGAGCGGCTGAGATCGCGTTCCGCGGCCCGATTTGCCTCGGTGCCTTCCTCCGATCCGCTCCAGATCCGGGAGGACAGCATCTTGATGAGGTCTTCGGTCAGGCCGAGAGCCTTGCCGACATCGCGCAGCGCGCCCTTTGCACGATAGCGGATGACGGTTGCGCACAACGCGGCATGATCGCGGCCATAGGTCTCGAACACCCACTGCATCACGCTCTCGCGCCGCTCATGCTCGAAATCCACGTCGATGTCGGGCGGCTCCCGGCGCTCCTCGGAGACGAAGCGTTCGAACAGCATATCGTTTTGTTCGGGATCGATGGCCGTGATCCCGAGCACATAGCAGATGGCGGAATTCGCGGCCGAGCCGCGCCCCTGGCACAAGATGCCTTCTGAGCGCGCGAAACGGACGATCGCGTTCACTGTCAGGAAGTACGGCGCGTATTGAAGCTTCTCGATCAGCTTGAGCTCGCGCTCGAGGAGCACCCTTACCTTCTCCGGCACACCTTTCGGATATTCTGCTGCGGCCCCTTCCCAGGTGAGCTTTTCCAATGCCTGCTGCGGCGTGAGGTCCGGCAGGTTCCGTTCCTCGGGATACTGATAGGCGAGCTCGTCAAGCGAGAAGCGGCAGCGCTCGGCGATCTCGACCGTGCGCGCAAGCGCATCGGGATAGCCGGCGAATAGCCGCGCCATCTCCCCTGGCGATTTCAGGTGGCGATCGGCGTGGCGCTCGCGCCGGAAGCCCGCATCGTCGATGGTGCAGTTGTGGCGAATGCAGCTCACCACATCCTGCAGGATGCGCCGCTCCGGTATGTGGAAGAGAACATCATTGGTGACGACGGTGGGAACATCGGCCGCCGCCGCCAGGCGGGCCAGCTCATGGAGGCGAAGCCGATCGTTCGGCCGCCGGCGCAGCGTCAATGCAAGATAGGCGCGGCCATCGAAGACGCTGGCCAGAAGGCGGAGATGTCGTTCGCAGTCCGCATCCGCTTCGTTCGGAACAAGCACGGCAATGAGCCCGTCGCCATAGGCCGCGAGATCGGACCCATCGAGCCGGCATCGGGCCTTGCCCGCCCGCCGCTTGCCGAGGGAAAGCAGCCGGCAAAGCCGCCCATAGGCCAACCGGTCTGTGGGATAGACGAGGACGGAGACGCCCTCTGTCAGATCAAGCCGGCAGCCGACGATCAGCCGCACGCCGTTCGTCTTCGTCGCCTCATGGGCGCGCACGATTCCGGCAAGCGAATTGCGATCGACGATCGCCAGCGCCTCGAGGCCGAGCATCGCCGCCTGAGCGAACAATTCCTCACAGGAGCTCGCCCCGCGCAGA
>JASHVY010000120.1 GCA_030044345.1 Acetobacteraceae bacterium
GGCGAGCCGAAGAGATCGTACATCTCGCGGAGATACGCGGCGCCCGCGAAGATGTTGTCCCGCGGATCATAGGGATCACCGCCGAGGCCGTATTCCGATTCGAGCTCCTGATAGGTGTCCGGCATCACCTGCATCAGCCCCATCGCACCGGCGGGCGAGGTGATGGGCGCGCCATCAAGATATTCCTGGCCGCCCGATTCGACGTTCATGACCTCGCGAATCCACACCTGAGGCACGTCGAAGCGCTGCGAGGCCTGGGCGATATAGGGGCCCCAAGGATCCCAATAAGGTCCCGGCGGCCTGTAATCGCGAGGGGCATAGGCGGCATAGCGCTCAGCCTGCTGGTGGGCGCTGAGTTGTGGGCCATGGCTGGCGCAGGCGGAGAGGAGGAGGGTGGCGAGAATGGACAGTGAAAACCGTCTCATACAGCAAAGGCTCCCCTCGGCACGCGGAACAGAAAGACAACGGCCGAGCGGCCGTCATTGAGGCGGTCGGTCAGAAAAACCCGCTAAGGTCTTATCCGAAGATCAACCCGACGGCAAGCTTTTGGACAGAGCGGGCGATTTGGGTGATCATCCGGTCCCTTTTCGACCCCCGTTTCGGGCGGAGTCCGGCCATGAAAACCCTTCGTTTTTTCGTGTTTCTGCTGATCCTGGGCGGCTGCGCGAGCGAGCACCCCAGGCCGGCCGCCGACTCCGTCCCGCCGCCGAACGTGATCTATGGAACGATTCTCGTCGCCCGCCAGGCAGAGGCGGCCCCCGGCATCCTCGCCGCGCTCGGCACTGCTCCGGGCGCGGACAATCCCGCGACCGAGTTCATCGTCCGCGAGGATGACGGGCAGGTGATCTCGGTGGTCGAGCCGGGCGGCAGCCGGCTCATGCCCGGAGAGCGGGTGATGGTCCGCCAGGGCCCCGAAACCAGCCTCGCCGCCGCAACCGAGGAGTGAGTTGCGGGAGAACGGCCGGAGCAACATCTCCGCCGTCCGCCGGCACCGCGCGCGGCAGGCCGGAAGCCGACCGAGGCGATCATCGCCGCGCGGGCATAGGCATAAAATCCAAAGGCATAAAGCCACGGAAGCGCGGCCGCCTCACCGCGCCGGCATTACAGACGCCAGCATTACAGACGCCAGCATTACAGACGTAAGACTTTGTCGACAGAGCTGACATCATCCCGTGATGCGGCGGCCGGACGCTCTTTTGTTGAAGACGGGCTTTTGCTGAAGAGGGGCGAAAGGAGCATTCCGGCGATGGCAAGAGAGATCGCTACCCTCGAGGGCGAACGGGCGAGTAAAGCCGATCCCGCCCTGGTGACGCTTTCGATCGCGGAAATCGATGAAGATCCGCATGGCGTGTTTCGCCGCTATCGGCCCCTGACGCCGTTCATCGGCCACGAAGAGGGCGGATTCATCATCCTTCGCGCGGGTGACGTGGAGCGGTTGCCGCGCGATCCGCGCCTCCGGGCGACGGAAACGGAGTTCCCCGAGATGCGTGGCATCACGGGCGGAACCCTGCTCCAACTCTTCAAGGACGGGATGTTGACCTCCAACGGTGAGACGCATCGGCGGAGACGCTCCCCCTTCACCCGGACCTTCGCGGCCAAGCTGATGACCGAGCTGCGCCCGCAGATCCGCAGCACGGCCGACGATCTCATCACGGAATGGTATGAGGAAGGCGAGGTCGATCTCGTCGATCGTTATGCGGCGCTGATCCCGGCGCGGACCATCAGCGCCATTCTGGGGCTGCCGAGGGACGATATTCCGCACTTCACGCGCATCATTTACAAGCTTTCCCGCGTTCTGAGCTTTCTTTTTCAGCCGGACGAGATTCCCGAGCTCGAGGAAGCGGCCTGCGAGCTTACAGCTTACGTGGAGGAAATCCTGGACGAGCGGCGCCGCAAGCCGAGGGAGGATTTCCTTTCCGCCTTCGCAACATCGGCCGAAGAGGCGGGCGAACTCACGCCGTTTGAAATCATTACCCAGATCGTGGCGCTCATCCTCGGCGGGACGGACACGACCCGCGTCGCGGCCGCGATGCAGGTGGCCCTTCTTCTCCAGGATCGGCAGCAATGGGACGCGGTTTGCCAGGACCCGACCCTCGTTCCCGGCGCGGTTTCGGAGGCGCTGCGCTATGAGCCGAGTGTCGGGGGAATCGGCCGGATCACGCTGGAAGAGATCGATCTCGATGGACGGGTTCTTCCTGCCGGCTCATTCGCGATGCTCTCCTCGATGTCGGCCATGCGCGATGAACGCGTCTATGCGCGGCCGGACGCCTTCGACATCCATCGCACCGACCATCCGCGCCTGCACCCGGTTTTCGGCGGCGGGGTGCACCGGTGCATCGGGGAAGTGCTGACGCGGATCGAGCTCGAGGAAGGGCTTGCCGTTCTCGCCCACCGGATCCCTCAGCTTCAGCTTGCAGGCGATCCGCCGGTTCTGCAGGGGCATTTCGCCATTCGGCGGATCGGTCAGATGCGTGTGGCCTGGCAGAAGTGAGCCGGTGCGGCCTGTGGTTTCGATTCTTATTCGGAACGATATGGGCCGCGCTCAGGAAGCCCGCCGTTTCGTCACGATCATCGGTTCTCCCGCGACACCCAAGCGCACCCTGAAGAGAATGGCGGCGCCACGGATTGCGAAGGCAATGGCGAAGGCGGTGAAGTCGGCAAGCGGCCCGGAAAGCCCATAGCGCCAAAGCGCGGCGCAGGATGCCGCGCCGGCCAGGGCGGCGGTGGCATAGATTTCGCCGGTGAGGATCATCGGGCGCGTTCCTGTCAGCAGGTCCCGGATGACGCCGCCGCCGGTGGCGGTGAGCATGCCCAGGAAGGCGGCGACGATGATCGGCGCCCCGGCGTGCAGGGCGACATGAACGCCGGTGACGGAGAAGGCGGCAAGGCCGAGCGCATCCGCCCAGACGGCCGCATCCGCATGCGCAAGATCGATGCGCCGGACGAAATAGGTTGCGAAGGCGGCGACGGCGCAGAGGACGAGCTCGTCCGGGTTCTGCACCCACCAGACGGCATGACCGAGAAGAATATCCCGCATCGTGCCGCCCCCGATGCCGGTGACGATGCCGATGAGGACGATGCCGAGCACATCCATGCGGTTATGCGCCGCGGCCAGCGCGCCGCTGACGGCGAAGACGATATCCCCGAAATACATGAGGACGGTGATGACCGGGCTGAGATCATCGACGGGCATGTGCATCGAGTGGGTTCCGGATCCGGATATGCCCGGGGCGGGTGCGAAGCCCGATACGGCACCGAATTCATCCTAAGGGGCGGCGCATCGCGGGGCAAGGCTCCGTCCCTCAACGGAATCCTTGCGGATGGGCGGGGCCGCCACGGCGGGAATGCGCCGTTTTCCTACGGATGATCGGAGATCGTCACCCCTCCGCACGGGCTGTGAGCCGCCTGAGAGCGTTCTGCACGCGCGTGTCCTCGCAGACGGCGAGATTGAACCGCATCCATGGCGAGCGGCCGAGATGCGGGCGGAAGACCGTGCCGGGGGCGAGCATGATTCCCCCACGCTGCGCGGATTCGGCCAGCTCCAGCGAATCCTCGATATGCGGGAAGCGCGCCCAGGCGAACATGCCGTCCGCGGGTTCTGCGAACAATTCCAGGCCGATATGCTCGAAGGCGCGCACGACATCGAGGCGCGCTTCGCCGAGGCGTTGATGCAGGCGCGCGAGATATTTGCGGTAATGGCCATCGACCAGCATCAGATAGATGAGCCGCTCCGTGAATTGGGAGGTGGTGATGCTGGTGAGCATCTTGATATCGGCGAGCTCGCTCGCGATGTCCTCGGCGCAGGCGATGAAGCCGACGCGCAGGCTTCCCGAGAGGGTCTTGGAGAAGCTGCGCGCATAGATCACGCGGGTAAGCTGATCGAGCGTCGCGAGCCGAGGCGTCGGCCTCACTTGCAGGTCGCAGAAAATATCGTCTTCCACGACAATGAAATCATATCGCTCGGCGGCTTGCAGAACCTTGAAGGCGATATGCGGGCTCATGTCGGTTCCGGTCGGGTTCTGCATCACCGACTGGGTGAAATAGACCTTCGGGTGGTGTGACGCGGCCAGAGACTCGAGCGTGGCGATGTCCGGCCCATCAGGATTGCGCGGCACCGCCAGCATCTCCACGCCTTGCAGGCGCAGATTGCCGAACATGTTGTAGTAGCCGGGATCATCCACGAGCGCCGCATCACCCGGCCTGAGCAGGTAGCGCATGATGAGCTCGAGCGCCTGGCTGGTTCCCCCGGTCAGCAGGATCTGGCCGGGATGCACGGTGATGCCGAGCCCGCCCAGCATCAGGGCAAGGTGCTCGCGCAAGGGCAGATAGCCGAACGGATTTCCATATTCGAGCAGGCAGGTGCCGTTCTTGCGCGCGAGCACGTTCAGGTTCTGCCGGATGCCGCCTTCATCGAGCCACGTGTTCGGCAGCCACGGGCCACCCGCGAGGACAGTGTTTTCGCCGGCCTCGAGCACGCGGCGGATGAGCCAGACCAGTTGCTCGTTGCGCTTGTGATGGTCGGACGGCCCTGGATGGGCGGCCGGCGCAGGCGCGACATAGAAGCCGGCGCCACGGCGCGAGTGCACATAGCCCATGGCTACCAGACGGTCATAGGCCTCGACCACAGTGAAGCGGCTGACCTTGTAGCTTTCGGCGAAGCTCCGGATGGAGGGCAGCCTGGCGCCCGGGCGCAGAAGCCGGTCTTCGATCTGCCGCCTGATGCCGGACACGATCTGCTCGGCGAGAGGCTGGCCGCTTCCCTGGCTGACAGTGAGGGAGAGCATGGAGGTTTTCCGGTTTCCTGTCGATTGGCCCGTTATCGGGACCAGTACAGTCTCGGCGCTCAATGACGAAACTGTCTATTACTGTCCTTTCAAGTGTCTGGCACCATGCTGCGCGTGTCAAGCGGAAGTGACTGGTGCCCGCTTTCATGGAAAGCCGGCTCATAGCTCTTCGTCCGAGTGCCCGGTTCACGCGGCGAAAACTGCCCGCTCCGCGAGCAACTTTTCTCTGCGATCGGGCACGAGCGGCCGACTTCCCCGAGCGCACGACCCACAGGACAAGAAAGGAAAAAACGATGCCTCTCATTCAGGTTCGCGTCATCAAGGATGTCTTCGACAAGGAGCAGAAGCACGCGATCATCAGCAAGCTGACCGATGCCATGGTCTCGATCGAGGGGGAGAATCTGCGTGGCATCACCTGGTGCGTGATCGAGGAGGTGGAAAGCGGAGACTGGGGGATCGGCGGCAAGGCCCTGACCACCGCCGACGCGCTTGCCGTGGCACGCGGGAAAGCCGCCTGACCGGAACGTGATGATCTGAAATCATCACGCTCGAACACGCCGGCTCGCCTGCTTCGGCGGGGGAGCCGGCGTCCGATTCCTCCGGCCGCGCAGGAAAGACGTGCCGGACCGCGGGCGCCGAATGGAAGGATTTGCCTGAGGATCTCCGGACCCCGGCCTGCCACATGAGAATGGCAATCTATTGCCGTTCCGGAGGATGGGTGATTTTCCGAACCTCGCCTGCTGCCGATATATGCCCAGAGAACCAGGGAAGATTCTGGAACCAGGGAAGACTCCGGAAATCGTTCGGCGGGTTCTGAAAAATTGAGATTCCGACGCCGGCCCTGATCGGCGCCGCGGTGAACGGTTCCAAACATTTTCCCGGCGAGAGCGGAGCACCCTCTTCGGATGTCGAAATTTCTGATATCCTGCTGCGGGAACGTCTATCTCTCCAGATGAGACAGAGACCAAGGAGCGCCTGCGTGATGGACAGAGATCTCGGCACCCGCGACGCCGGGCTATCCGCGGAATCCGGTGATGCTCCGGATGACGGTATCGTCACGCTCTCGATCGCGGAGCTCGACGCGGACCCGCACGGTGTGTTCCGGCGATATCGCCCCCTGACCCCTTTCATCGCGCACGAGTCCGGCAGCTACATCGTTCTCCGTTCAGGCGACGTGGAACGATTCGCCCGCGACCCGCGCCTGCGGCAGTCGGAGACGGAGTATCCGGAGATTCACGGCATCACGGGCGGCCTGCTGTTCGACCTTTTCGATTACAGCATGCTGATGTCCAACGGCGCTGTTCATCGCCGGAGACGCTCGCCCTTCAGCCGCACCTTCGCGGCCAGGCTGATGATGGAGATGCGCCCGCGAATCCGCAGAACGGCCGAGGAGCTCGTCGCGGAATGGTATGAGGAGGAAGACGTCGATCTCGTCCAGCGCTACGCGGCGCTGATTCCGGCACGGACCATCAGCGATCTTCTGGGATTGCCGAAAGACGATATCCCGGAATTCACCTCTCTCGTCTACCAGGTGACGCGCGTCGTGAGCTTTCTTTTTCAGCCCGAGGATCTCCCGGAGCTCGAGGACGCGGCCCGCCGTCTGTTCGACTATGTCGAGGACACTCTGAATGCGCGGCGCAGGAAGCCCAAGGAAGATTTCCTCTCCGCCTTCGTCGCCTCGGCCGACGCCGCGGGAGAGCTCTCGCCCTTCGAGATCATCACCCAGATCGTGACCCTGATCATCGGCGGAACGGACACGACCCGCGTGGCGGCCGCCGAGCAGGTCGCCCTGCTCCTGCAGGACCGCGCGCAATGGGACGAGGTTTGCCGCGAGCCCGCGCTCATTCCGGGCGCGGTGGTGGAGGCGCTCCGCTACGAGCCGAGCGTCGCCTCGCTCGCGCGGATCCCGCTCGAGGATATCGAGGTTGACGGGCGGGTTCTTCCCGCCGGCCAGTTCCTCATCCTCTCGACAATGTCGGCCATGCGCGACGAACAGCTCTATGCGCGGCCGGATGTCTTCGATATTCACCGCACCGACCATCCGCGCCTGCCCCTCGTCTTTGGCGGCGGACCGCACCGATGCCTGGGGGAAGCACTGGCGCGGGTGGAGCTGGAGGAAGGATTGGCTGCTCTCTCCAGCCGCATTCCTCAGCTCGAGCTCGCCGGCGACCCGCCACGTGTGCAGGGACATAGCGGCATCCGCCGGATCGGCGAGATGCACGTGGCGTGGCGAAGGTGAGCGAAGGCCGGAACGAGGCGCGGCACGCTCACATCTAGGCCCGCGGCCTCACGCTCCGGCGGCGGGGCCTACCGCACGCTGTAGCTGTGAGCGCCGGCGCCGGCGAGCTTGCCGTCCCTGACAATGAGGTATTCGTCGCGGATCGGCCGCCCCTCGAAATAGCATTCGAGGATCTCGCGCGTGCCGGCGGCATAGCGCGCCTGCGCCGAAAGCGTCGTGCCGGATGTGTGCGGCGTCATCCCCTCGTGCGGCATGGTCCGCCATGGGTGATCCTTCGGCGGCGGCTGCGGATACCACACATCCCCTGCATATCCCGCCAGTTGCCCGCTCTGCAGCGCCCGGACCACGGCATCCCGATCGACGATCTGGGCGCGCGCCGTATTCACCAGATAGGCACCGCGCTTCATCCGGGCGATCATCCTCTCATCGAACAGGTTCAGGGTTTCGGGATGCAGCGGGCAGTTGATCGACACCACGTCGCACACCGGCACCATCGACGCAGTGTCTGGATGGAAGGTCAGCCCGAGCTCCTGCTCGACCTGTGCCGGCAGCCGATGACGGTCGGTATAGTGCAGCTTGACGTCGAACGCCTTCAGCCGCCGGTGCACGGCACTGCCGATGCGGCCGGCCGCCACGGTGCCGATGTGCATGCCCTCGATGTCGTAGGCACGCTGCGCGCAGTCCGCGATGTTCCAGCCGCCGCGGCGCACCCACTCGTGCGACGGGAGATAGTTGCGCACCAGCGCCAGGATCATCATCACCACGTGCTCGGCGACGCTGATGCTGTTGGAGTAGGTCACTTCCGCGACGGTCACACCGTGCCGGACCGCTGCATCCAGGTCCGTGTGATCCGAGCCGATGCCGGCGGTGATGATCAGCTTCAACTTCGGCGCCCTGGCGAACCGCTCGGCGGTCATATAGGCGGGCCAGAAGGGCTGCGAGATGACCACCTCGGCATCATGCAGCTCGCGGTCCAGCGTGGAATTCGCGCCGTCCTTGTCGGATGTGACGACGAGCTGATGGCCGTTCTTCTCGCAATATTTCCTGAGGCCGAGAGCGCCCGAGACATCCCCCAGCATCTCGCCGGGCGTGAAGTCGATCGCCTTCGGCGTCGGCGTCGTCTGCCCGTCCGGATAGCGTTCGATGCGCGGCACGCCGTCGCGGGGGTAGTTGGTGGGGTGCCCGCCTTCCGGATCGTCGTAGAGCACGCAAACGATCTTCGCCATGTGGTCGTTTCCCCTCCTTCTCCGGTGCCACTGCCCGCGCGGCAGGGCGGGCAATGTATTCGGGTGTCAGGCCAGCCAGTGTATATAATTGTATATACTGCTTCCGGCGGGCGCCGCTGTCCAGTGTCCAGCCCCGCGCCGTCTGCTACCCTGCGGCCATGACTCGCCTCGTCCTGCGCCTGCACTTCGACACCGCGAACCGGCTCGGACCCGGCAAGGTCGAGCTGCTGGAACGGATTGCCGCGACCGGCTCGATTTCGGCGGCCGGACGTGCGATGAACATGTCCTACCGGCGTGCCTGGCTGCTCGTGGATGCCATGAACCACACTTTCGGGGCGCCGGTGG
>JASHVY010000121.1 GCA_030044345.1 Acetobacteraceae bacterium
GGCGAATGCTTCCGGTGGGCCGAGCTCCGGCGTCGGTACGAACTGGCCGAGGGGCTGGTAGCCCCAGGAGCCGCCGAACGGATGCAGCATCACCGGCATCAGCTCGAGATGGGTGAAGCCGAGATCCCGCGCGTAAGGGATGAGCTGCTCCGAGAGCTCCTCCCAGGATAGCGGGTTTCCATCTTCGTGCCTTCGCCAGGATGGGGCGTGCACCTCGTAAATCGCGAGCGGTGCCGCCTCCGTTCGCTGCCGCCGCGCCGCCTGCCAGTCCCCATCCGACCAGGCAAAGGGGGCAGCGCTGGCGACAATCGAAGCGGTGGCAGGCGGCGCCTCGGCCGCACGGGCGACAGGGTCCGCGTGCGTGGTGAGGGTGCCGTCGGCGCCGAGGATCTCGTATTTGTAAAGCTCCCCCGTGCCGAGACGAGGGATGAAAATTTCCCACACTCCGCATTCGATACGAATCCGCATCGGATTCCGCCGCCCGTCCCAGGCATTGAAATCACCGATTACCGAGACACGGCGAGCATTCGGCGCCCAGACCGCGAAGCGCGCACCGACCACCCCTTCCACCTCCATCGGCTGCGCGCCAAGGCACGCGCCGATCTGCCGGTGCCTTCCTGCGGCGAGGAGATAGACATCGAGCTCACCGAGCAATGGTGGAAAGGCATAAGGATCTTCTGTCTCCTGGACCACCCCATGCCAATCGATACGAAGTCGATAGGGTGTTGGCGTCGGTACGAAGGCTTCGAAGAGCCCGTCCGGATGCACACGCCACAGTAGGGCGAGTCCCTCTCCATTGGGATTGATTGCCGAAACCGCGTCGGCCCCCGGCAGAAAGGCGCGGATCACCGTGCCGGCGGCGGTGACATGTGGGCCGAGCAGGGCGAAGGGATCGCCGTGGCGGCCCTGCACCAGCGCCGCGACCGCCGCTTCATCCAGGAACCGATCGTCATGCATTCTCTTCCTCGTGCATCTTGGCCTCGCGCACAGGCGCGAGCAGCCGTTCGACAAGCCCAAGCAGACCTTGGAGCGGGATCCCGATCCAGTCGGGACGGTTCGCCGCCTCGTAGGCGATCTCATATGCCGCTTTCTGGACAAGGAAGAGGTCGATCAGCGCGTCTGCCGCTTTGTCATCGGGGAACCATCTATGCTCGGCCACTCGGGCCACCGCGCGATAACCCTCAAGGAACCTCGCCGAGGCAGCGACAACGAAGTGGCAGAGGAGATCATCGCGCCGCTCCGCGCTTGCCTCGGTCGAGGGCGCAGGCTCGCGCGCGAGCGTGGCGGCCGCATAGTCGAAGGAGCGCAGCAGCCCGGCCACGTCGCGGAGCGGGCTCCCCTTGGCCCGTCGTTCGGCGAGCGTCTTCGCAGGCTCGCCTTCGAAGTCGATCAGTACCGCATCGCCCGGCGCTACAAGCACCTGGCCGAGATGGAAGTCGCCATGGATGCGGGTGCGGAGAGTGCCGGTGGCGGCTTGGGCGAGCTCGACGAGCTTCGCCGCGAGCTTTTCGCGAACAGCAATCATCGCAGCCGCCCTGGCGCTCTCCCCCTCGTCCTCCCACGCGGTGAAGCTTGAAAGCACCCGGCAGGCGGTATCGAGCTCCGCGATGGCTGCCACTGCCCAGGTCTCGGCCTCCGCGCGACCGACCGGCTCGGGTATGAAGGCAGGATCCTCCGTGGGCTCCGCCAGCACTGCATGCAGTTCTGCGAGCCTTTTCCCGATCGCGGTTGCAAGCGGCAGGTAGGGGGCAAGAGCATCCTCCTTTGCCTCCTCATCCGCGCCGGTGATCGCGACCGGATCGATCGCTCGCTTGAGCGCATCGAGCGTCCATTGCCAGGCATCCCCCTGGTTGCGCACGAACCGCTCGACGATCAACAAGGTGTGCGGTGCGCCGTCTTCATCGGTGCGCACGAGCTCGCCGAGCAGAGCGGGCACGTTTGCGAAACCGCGCTCGGTCAGATGTCGTGACATCTCCGTCTGCGGATGATGGCCGGGCGAGACGCGGCGGATGATCTTTAGCATCGCGATGTCGCCCAGGATGAGAGAGGTATTGGACTGCTCGGCCGAAAGGCGGAGGATCTCGAGCTCTTCCGGTGCAGGTGGAATCGGCTCGCTCGTCTTGAGCCAGCGGAACTCGCCGTCCTTGAGCGGGATAGCGCGCTCCCGCGCGAGGCTCGCGAGCACCGCGCGCGGCAATGAATCAACCGCAAAAGCGTCGGTCAGCACGCCCGTGCGCTGGCGTCTTCTCACATGCGCAAGCGCCAGTTGATGCGCAATCACGCCCGCGCCCTCGTCGTCCCAGACGATGCCCACGGGGAGAAAGTACCGGTCCGCACGGCCCTCGAGTGTCACTGCAATCTCGAAGGCCACGAAATCCCCGGCTTGCCCGTGGATCAGGTCGGCGCGCGCGATGGCAAGGCTTGCGACCTTCCTATCCTTGGCTGCGAACCAGCGCCTTCGCGAGAGATAAGGTGCGAGGATCTCCCGCTCGATGATCCGCCGCGACTCGGGCTCGAGGAGCTCGGCGATGTCGTGGCGGAGCACGAGTGTCGCGAGCTCGGGCAGCGGTTCCGGCGGCGGCACACGCCAGGAAGGTGTGGCTGTTTCGCGCTCGAGGCTGAACCAGTAGAAGGTATGGGGCGGCAAAGTGAGCAGGTAGGTGAGCTCGCCGATCGGGGGAAAGGCCGAGCCGCCGAGCAGGTCGACCGGCACACGGCCCGCGAAAGCGGAGAGGTCGAGTTCCACGGCCTCCGCGGTGCGCGCGAGGTTGCAGACACAGAGGATCGTCTCCTCCTCGTCGCCTTCGTACTCGCGCAGGAAAGCGAGGATCTTGCGATTGCCGGGATAGAGCAGCCGGAGCCTGCCGCGGCCGAAGGCGCGATGGCGACGACGCACCGCGAGCATCCTCCGGTGCCAGTTGAGCAGCGAATGCGGATCCCTGGCCTGTGCTTCGACATTCACCGCCTCGTAGCCGTAGATCGGATCCATGATCAAAGGCAAAACGAGGGAAGCCGGATCGGCGCGTGAGAAACCGCCATTGCGGTCGGGCGACCATTGCATTGGGGTCCGTACCCCGTCGCGGTCACCGAGATAGATATTGTCGCCCATCCCGATCTCGTCCCCGTAATAAATCACCGGGGTTCCGGGCATCGAGAAAAGAATTCCCTTCATCAGCTCGATCCGCTGCCGGTCACGCTCGAGCAAGGGGGCGAGCCGCCGCCGGATGCCCAGATTGAGGCGTGCTCGGCGATCGGCGGCGTACGTGGTCCAGAGATAGTCCCGCTCGGAGTCGGTCACCATCTCGAGCGTGAGCTCGTCATGGTTGCGGAGGAAGATCGCCCATTGGCATGACTCCGGAATCTCCGGGGTCTGGCGTAGAATATCCGTGATCGGAAAGCGGTCCTCCTGCGCGATCGCCATGTACATCCGCGGCATGAGCGGGAAGTGAAAGGCCATATGGCATTCATCTCCAGTGCCGAAATAGTCCTTCACGTCCTCCGGCCACTGGTTCGCCTCGGCAAGCAGCACCGAGCCTGGCGCGGCCTCGTCGAGAGCAGCCCGAATCTTCTTGATGATCGCATGCGTCTCGGGAAGGTTTTCACAATCCGTCCCGTCCCGCTCCACGAGATAGGGCACGGCGTCGAGCCGGAACCCATCCACACCAAGGTCGAGCCAGAACCGCATCACGCCAAGCACCGCTGCCAGAACACGTGGATTGTCGAAGTTGAGATCGGGCTGGTGTGAGTAGAATCGGTGCCAATAATAGGCCCCGGCCATCGGGTCAAAACTCCAGTTCGATTTCTCCGTATCGACGAAGATGATGCGGGCATCCTTGTAGCGGTGGCCATCCTCGGACCAGACATAAAAGTTGCGCGCCCAGGATCCCGGCTTCGCCCGACGCGCACGCTGAAACCAGGGATGCGCATCCGAGGTATGGTTGATCACGAGCTCGGTGATGACGCGGAGTTTGCGTGCATGCGCCGCCACGATGAAGCGCCGCATATCCCGGAGCGTGCCGTATTCGGGATGAACGGCCCGGTAATCGGCGATGTCGTAGCCATCGTCACGCCGGGGCGAGGGATAGAAGGGCAGGAGCCAGATCGCGCTTGCCCCCAGCTCGGCGATATAGTCGAGCTTCTCCGTGAGCCCTACGAGATCGCCGACACCGTCATTGTTTGCATCAAAGAACGATTTGACATGCGCCTGGTAGATCGTGGCATCCTTGAACCAGAGCGGGTCCTCCGCGACGGTACGCAGCCGTGCCTGCAAAAGGCGCGGGTTCATGGGGCGCCTCCCGCGGGTTGTTCGAGCCGCCAGATCGCGAACGGCAAATCGGCGGGGTCGAGCCGGATGCGCTGGCGCTTGCCGTGCCAGACGATGGGCCGCGTACGCATCAGCTCTTCCGCACCGATTGACGCGTGATCCGGAATGTCGAAGCGCCAGAGCGGGATTTCGATCTCCGTCTCGACCACACGATGCGGGTCGAGATTGACCGCGACGAGCAGCGTGTTGCGCCCGTCACGGGAAGTTTTCGCATAGTACAGTAAGGCATCATCGAGGGCGTTCAGGAACTCGAGGCCGCGATGACTGTGCAGCGCCGGATTCGCCCGACGGATCTGGTTGAGCCGGGCAATCTCCGCGATAATGTTGCCTGGCCGATCCCAGTCCCAGGCGCGGATCTCGTATTTCTCCGAGTCGAGATATTCCTCCCGCCCCGGCAGCGCGCGCGCCTCGCAGAGTTCGAAGCCGTTGTACATTCCCCAGAGGCCGGAAAGCGTGGTGGCAAGGGCGGCGCGGATCAGGAACGCGGGCCGCCCGCCCTGCTGGAGGAAGAAAGAATTGATGTCCGGTGTATTGACGAAGAGGTGTGGGCGGAAGAAGTCAGCAACCGGCGCCTGAGAGAGCTCGGTGAAGTAGGAGGTGAGCTCGTGCTTCGTGTTGCGCCAGGTGAAGTAGGTATAGGATTGGGAAAAGCCGATCTTTGCTAACCGATGCATCATGGCTGGCCGGGTGAATGCCTCGGCCAGGAAGATCGCGTCCGGCGCGCGTGCACGAATATCTTCGATCAGCCACTCCCAGAACGGAAGCGGCTTGGTGTGCGGATTATCGACCCGGAAGGTCCGCACACCCTGATCGAGCCAGAATCGCACCACGTCGCGAAGCGCGTTCCAGAGTGACGGCATCGCCTTGGGCGCATAGAGGGCGATATTGACGATATCCTCGTAGCGCTTGGGCGGATTCTCCGCGTACCGGATCGAGCCGTCCGGCCGCCACTCGAACCACTCGGGATGCGCGCGCACCCACGGATGGTCGGGCGCGCACTGGATCGCGAGATCGAGCGCGATCTCGATTCCCTCCTTCGCGGCCTGCTCGCGCAGCATGCGGAAATCGTCGAGCGTGCCGAGTGCCGGGTGAATCGCGTCGTGTCCCCCCTCGTCCGAGCCGATGGCATAAGGGCTTCCGGGATCGTCCGGTTCAGCATTCAGTGCATTGTTGCGTCCTTTGCGATGGATACGGCCAATCGGGTGGATCGGCGGGAAGTAGAGCACGTCGAACCCCATAGCGCGGATCGCGGACAGCCGCACGGCGACGTCGGCAAAGGTGCCATGTCGCATCGGATCGCCGCTCTGGCTGCGGGGAAAGAGTTCGTACCAGCTCGCAAACCCGGCAGCCGGCCTCTCAGCCTCCAGGACGAGGGCCGGCTCCAGGCGGACGAGAAATTCCCGTCGCACTGTGCGCATCAAAGTCAGGGTTTCAGGCTTTGCGAGAAGCGTCAGCCGTTCTTCCGAAGTTGCACGCTCGAGTGCGCCCAGAAATTCGATATATGCCTTGCCCTCCGCCGCGCGGATCAGCGCGATGACCTCCTCGACCTCGAGCGCGATCGGGACGCCAGCCTTCCTCTTCTTCGCGATATCTTCGAGGAGGCTTGCGAAATGGTCGTGCCAGGCCTCGATCGTGAAAAGGTAGCGGCCGATGCGCGCAAGCGGGAAGGAGGCCGCGTAGCGGTCATTGTCGAGCGCCACCATGGGCATGCGCTCCCACTCCGCTTCGTCCGCTGGCCGCCAAAGGAGATCGGCCGCAAGCCGGCTGTGCCCATCGCTGATCAGGTCCGCCTCGACTCGAACCATCTCGCCAGCAATGCGCTTGGCCGGGAACTGTCCGCCGTCCACGGACGGGCTCACCGCCTCGATTGCGATCCGCTCGCCAGCTCCCCGCTCAACCGGGGGAAGGGCAACCCCGCGCGAGGCGCGGCGGATGGGAAACGCCGTGATAAATCGGAACACCTTCGCCTCTCCTGGCATGAGGCGAATCATTGCACCGGTCTCGATTCGCTCACCCATGGAAACGAGCGCTCCCGCCCCGCCGATCTCCGGCAAGACCGAGCTGGCCGGCATTGCAGCCGGGTGGTCGAGGTCAGGGTTGATTGCGAGCACGAGCCCAGGCCCCTCCATGGTTCCGCGCGTGAGCACGGCGATCTCCGCCCCCGGCGCTGAGACGAGTCTCGCCGGAGGGCCGCTGAAGAGGTCGGGCTCGGTGCGCCTCCGGGCATTGACAGCCGTCACTTCCGTCTCAAGACCCGTTGCGAAGCCGATCTCCATCATCCAGAGTGGCGCGTAATGGCTGGCGAGCATGAGGGCTCGACGCTTCTCTTGCGCGTCCCTCTGTTTTCGCTCGCCGGAGGGCAGGGGGAGCGCAATCACTGCTCCCAATGCGGTGACTCGTGTAGCATCTTCGTCGAGCCAGCCGGCACGAAAATCCCACCAGCAGGAGGAAGAAGCGGCGGCATCAAAGCCGCAGCGAGCAAGGCGAGCGATTGTCTCGGGGCTTGCGCCGTGCGTAAAAGCAAGGAAGAGAGTGCCTTGATGCCGGGCGCGAACCGCCGTGATCAGCCGGGTCCAGGTTCCGGACGGAAGGTGCTGTGCGGCCCTGCAGCAGAATCCGGCAACGCCGGCCTCGCCCCAGGCTGCGAGCGTCTCCTCCGCATACTCGGACGACAGATCAAGAATGACGCCCAAACGCTTGGATGCAGCGCAGGCGACAATCGATGTGAGGTCTCGCGGCGCCATGACGCGGGGCCCGGCCTCAAGCACGATGGCATCGAACCCCAACGCCACGGCACGGGCGAAATGCGCCTCCCACGTTTCGACTGGCAGCTTTGCGAGGTGACAGAGCGCTGCCGTGCCGCTGCGCAAGGAGAAAGGTGCTGCCTCCTGCATCACAACCCCACATCAACGAAGTGGCGGATGAAGATAGATATTTTTATATCGCATCAGTATGTCCCGGCCCTTGTGCCTGTTGAAAACGCATTGCTCTTATGGATCTCTCGTTTTTTGAAACTTCAATGGTGAATTATCGTGTTCACATTGTGATGATAATTTGGCATTGTTCGATCCTACGTTTTTTCATCTCGGATATCGACGGGTATCCGATTCCATCGCGTGGTTTTTTGAATACGCTCAGTTGTGATCCCCGCAAGGCGCCAAGCGTATTCAGTCGCGACTGAATGTGGTGATTGACTTCCTTTCTTTCCCTGGTCCTACAGCGATCGGAAAGAAGTCGGTGTAGGCGTGCAATCGGCATTGTCATGCCTGGACGTATATGGACCCCACCCAATTGCAACGGGTTCGGCAAACTCCCGTTCAAGGGTCACAACTGCTGACGTATATCCGGCTTCCTTATGCGGCCTGATTGATCATAGCCGCGAGCCACGATGGATTTTCGCACGCTTCCACCCAAACGGCGCCAAGACATTGGTTGAAACCATGACGGCCCAGACATCAGGTTCGCGAAGCGATGGAGTGACCGTTTCGCCATCATCTGCCAATCGCTGCAATTGCTAGAAAGTGTTATGCACTTCGATGAAGTCTCAGAAAGAAGGAGACTTCTTTTTCTGAAGAAAAAGAAGCAAAAAGACTTTTTCCCGTTTTCCGGACCAGAGCGTGATGATTTTTGATCATCACGCTCTGGTTTTGTTTTCTCGATCAATTTCATGGCTTTGGCGGATCACTCCATGATCCACCAGAAGCCATGTTGATCTGGGCACCAACCGGGGACTCCGAATGAAAGGATGAAAGTTC
>JASHVY010000122.1 GCA_030044345.1 Acetobacteraceae bacterium
TCGAGCGGCAAGGTCTATTACGACCTGCTGGCCGAGCGGGAGGCGAAGAAGATCACCAATGTCGCGCTGCTGCGCCTGGAGCAGCTCTATCCGTTTCCGGAGAAGGCGCTCAGGCAGGCGCTCGCTCCCTATGCCAAGGCCGAGCTGGTCTGGTGCCAGGAGGAGCCGGAGAATATGGGGGCCTGGAACTTCGTCGACCGGCGGCTGGAGCGCGTGCTCGAGGCGCTTGGCGGCGCCGCGCGCCGGCCGCGCTATGTCGGCCGGGCGGAGGCGGCAAGCCCGGCGACCGGGCTTGCGAAGGTGCATGCGGCGGAGCAGGCGGCGCTGGTGCGCCAAGCTTTGACGGCGGCTCTTTGACGGTGGCCCATTGACGGTAGCGTGAGCGCGGGGAGAGGGGGCATGGCGAGCGAGATCAGGGTGCCGCCGCTCGGCGAGAGCGTGACTTCGGCGACCGTGGCGCGGTGGCTGAAGCAGGCCGGCGAGACGGTGGCGATGGATGAGCCGCTCGTCGAGCTCGAGACGGACAAGGTGACGGTCGAGGTGCCGGCCCCCGCGGCGGGCGTGCTCACGGAGATTGCCGCCGAGACCGGAGCCGAGGTCGAGGTCGGCGCGGTGCTCGGCCGGCTCGACGGCGCCGGCGCGGCCGCCAAGGCGTCGGCCAAGGCAGCAGGGTCTGGGCCGGCGGCGAAACCCACGCCCGCCCCTGTGCCAGCAGCGCCTCAGCCTGCCGGCGTGCGGGAGCCGCCGGAGCCAAGAGGACCCGTCGCCCGGCCGGCCGCGGTCCCCCCGCCAGCTCCCGCTCCCGTTCAGCCGACGGCCGCGTCCGTGTTTCCCGCGGCGGCGCGGCTGATCGAGGAGAACAAGCTGGCTGCCGAGGCGATCGGCCCCGGCTCCGGCAAGGATGGGCGGATCACCAAGGGGGATGTGCTCGCTTTCCTGAGCCGCCCCGCCGCTTCGCCCGCGCCTTCGGTTCCCACGCCCGCCGCGAAAGCGCCGCGCGAGACCGAGTCCGGCGAGGAGCGCGTGCGGATGACAAGGCTGCGCCGCACCATCGCGGTTCGGCTCAAGGAAGCGCAGAACACCGCAGCGATGCTCACCACCTTCAACGAGGTGGATATGAGCGCGGTGATGGCGCTGCGCGCGGACTATCGCGAGCTCTTCGAGAAGAAGCACAAAGGGGCGCGGCTCGGCTTCATGAGCTTCTTCGTCCGCGCCGCGATCACGGCCTTGCAGGAATTTCCCGCCGCCAACGCCGAGATCGACGGCGAGGACATCGTCTACAAGCATTTCGTGCATATGGGCATCGCGGTCGGTGGGCCGAACGGGCTCGTCGTTCCGGTGATCCGCAATGCCGAGCGCCTCGGCTTCGCCGAGATCGAGCGGGCGATCGCCGATTTCGGCAAGCGCGCACGCGAAGGCACGCTGAAGCTCGAAGAGCTCACCGGCGGCACCTTCAGCATCACCAATGGCGGGGTCTATGGCTCGCTGATGTCGACGCCGATCCTCAATCCGCCCCAATCGGCGATCCTCGGCATGCACAAGATCCAGGAGCGGCCGGTGGCGATCGGCGGAAAGGTCGAGATCCGGCCGATGATGTATCTTGCCGTGACCTATGATCACCGCATCGTCGATGGGCGGGAGGCGGTTTCGTTCCTGGTCCGGATCAAGGAGGGGATCGAGGATCCGCGCCGCCTGCTACTTGATCTTTGAGAGAGGCGTTTTGTGAGCGAAACATTTGACCTCATCGTCGTCGGGGCCGGTCCCGGCGGCTATGTCGCGGCGATCCGCGCCGCCCAGCTCGGCATGCGGGTCGCCTGTGTCGAGGGCCGCGAGACCCTGGGCGGCACCTGCCTCAATATCGGCTGCATTCCCTCCAAGGCGCTGCTGCAATCCTCCGAGGAATTCTTCCATGCGGGGCATGGGCTCGCGGCGCATGGCGTGCTGGTCGAGAAGGTCGGGCTCGATCTCGCGCGGATGCAGGCGCGCAAGGACTCGGTGGTCGAGGCCAATGTCAAGGGCGTCGAGTATCTCTTTCGCAAGAACAAGGTCACCTGGCTCAAGGGATGGGGCCGCATTGCCGCGCCCGGCCAGGTCGCGGTGAACGGCACGACCCACGCGGCGCGGCACATCGTCATCGCCTCGGGCAGCGAAAGCACGCTGCTTCCCGGGGTGGCGGTGGATGAGAAGCGGATCGTGACCTCGACCGGCGGGCTCGCCCTGGAGAGCGTGCCGAAGCGGCTGGTGGTGATCGGCGGCGGCTATATCGGGCTCGAGCTCGGGAGCGTGTGGCAGCGGCTTGGCGCCGCGGTGACGGTGGTCGAGTTCCTCGACCGGCTGGTGCCTGCCATGGATGGCGAGCTTGCCAAGCAGCTCGAGCGCGTGCTCGCCCGGCAGGGAATGAAGTTCCGCCTCGGCACCAAAGTGACGGGCGCCGAGCCCGGCAATGAGGGAGTGCGGCTCCGCCTCGAGCCGGTCAAGGGCGGCGAGGCAAGCGAGCTTCTCGCGGACGTGGTGCTGGTCTCGATCGGGCGGCGGCCCTTCACGAACGGGCTCGGACTGGCCGAGCTCGGCGTCGCGCTCGACAAGGGCGGGCGGATCGTGACGGAGCGCGGCTTCGCGACCTCGGTCCCGGGGATCCATGCGATCGGCGATGCGATTGCCGGGCCCATGCTCGCCCACAAGGCGATGGATGAGGGCGCGGCCGTCGCCGAGATCATCGCCGGCCAGGCCGCGCATGTGAATTACGATGCCATTCCCGGCGTGGTCTATACGTGGCCGGAGGCCGCCGCGGTCGGCAAGACCGAGGAAGAGCTGAAATCTTCCGGCATCGCCTACAAGACCGGCAAATATCCCTTCACCGCCAATCCACGCGCGCGCGCCATGGGCGATACGGATGGGTTCGTGAAGATCCTCGCCGATGTGAAGACGGATGCGGTGCTGGGCGCGCATATTCTCGGCC
>JASHVY010000002.1 GCA_030044345.1 Acetobacteraceae bacterium
CCGATCATGCGCCCGCCAGACCGCGCCGCCGATCGGCCGCGGCGTGCCGGCGGGCGCTCATTCCGCGCCGGCCGCCTCAGCTCTTCCAGACATCCTCCAGCCAGTAATTGCCGGTCGGCAGCACCTGGAATCCGTTCACGTTCGACCGCACGCCGCTGCGCGCCGGCGTCCAATAGAGCCAGACGAAGGGCGCATCATGCCAGATGATGCGCTGCATCTCGAGATAGATGGCCGCCCGCTTGGCGGGATCGAGCTCGGCCAGCCCCTGCTTGGCGAGCGTATTGACCTTTTCATTGTTGTAGAAGGTCCAGACGGCATCGCTCCCCTCGTCGCCTGCCCCGGCATAGGCAATCAGCTCGCACGGATCGATGATGTCGCTCGTCATATAGCCCCAGGCCATCTCGTATTTTCCGGTGGCGAGCTGGTTGTATTGCGTGTTCGTCTCGAGCGGCGTGATCGCCATCTTGATCTTGAGCGGCAGCAGCATCTGCTGGATGATCTGGGCGACCTGGTTGCCCACCGTGTCACCCGAAACGGTCGTGCAGGTAACGGAAAACCCGTCCGGCATGTTGCTTGCGGCCATCAGCGACTTGGCCTTGGCGAGGTCGAACGGATAGGGCTTGTCCGCCGTGTCGGCATCCATCATGCGCGGCAGGAAGGAGGTCGGAACCGCTCCATATCCGAACAGAACGGCCTGGATGATCGCCTGCTTGTCCACCGCGTAATTGATCGCCTGGCGCACCTGGTAGTCCGAGAATTTCGGATTTTTGACGTTGAACTGGAACCAGTCGATGCGGTCATAGGTCGCAAGCTGCACCGTCATCCCCGGCGCGTGGCTGAGCCGGGAGATCTGGCCGAAGGGCACATCGCTGCCGATATCGATCTCGCCCGATTGCAGCTTCAGCATGCGCACATTGTCATCGGCGATGACGGAGAGAATCACCTGGTCGAGATAGGGGCGCGAAGGGTCCCAGAAATGCGGGTTCCGCACCATCAGGATGTGATCACCCTTGTGCCACTCCTGCATGATGAAGGGGCCGGACCCGATCGGCTTCTCGCCGAAAGCGCTCGCGCCCATCTTCTTGAAGGTCGCCGCCGGCGTGATGCAGGCGGCATGGGTGGAAACCGCGGCGAGGAAGGGCGCCCAGTCTTCCTTGAGGTTGAAGACGACGGTATGCGGATCCGGGGTCGCGATATCCAATTTGGGATAGAGCGAGGCCGCCCAGGAATCCTTGTCCGTCAGCACGCGCTCGAAAGAGAATTGCACATCCTCCGAGGTCACTGGCGTGCCATCCGAGAAGAGCGCGTTCTTGCGCAGATGGAAGGTATAGGTGCGCTTGTCCGCGCTCGCCTCCCAGCTCTCGGCGAGGTCGGGCACGAATCCGTCGCCTTTCTGGTTGCTGCGGATCAGCAGTTGGAAGACGAGCAGCTTGGCCCAGATCGACATATTGTCCGTCGGCACGACCGGCTCGAAGGAGACGACATCGGCGGTGCGCGCCATGGTGAGCGTGCCGCCGCGCACCGGCGTTGCCGCGCGTGCCTCACCCCAGCCAAGCGTGGCCCCGCCCGCCGCCAGCCCGAGCACGCCGGCACCCTGTAGCAGCCGGCGCCGCCCGAGCCTCGTCGGGCCGAAGCCCGCGCCGCCGATCCGATCGCGTTCCATGTGCGTCTCCCGCCGCAACCATTCGTTAGAGAGACGTTATGCAAATTTCCTGCCGCTGCAAAGCCGTTTCGGAAGCTTATTTTCCATCCGGAAAATCCGTTTTGCCCGCTTTTTGATCATGCTATGGTTGCCAAATGACCAGAATTTTTCTCCTTTCTGCACGACCGGCCCGGCAGCTTCGCCGCAACCCTGGAAATACATGATTCTCCTTGCCGAAGCGGCCTTCCATGCTATCGAAAGACCATGTCCGACCTTCTCCCCGATCACGGAATCGCCCAAACCCTCGGCACACTGCGCAAAAGCCGCGGCTGGACCCTGAAAACATTGAGCGAGGCCACCGGTGTCAGCATCTCGGCGCTCTCGAAGATCGAGAATGGCCAGACCGGTGTCTCATTTGAGACGGTGCGGCGCATCCTCCGCTCGCTCTCGCTCCGTTTCGATGATCTCATCGGCGGGGAGGCGGCGCGGGGCGGCAACGGAAGGCGCGCCATCAACCGCCGCGGCAGCGGCACCCACGTCCAGGCCGGGGGACGGAACTACGAGCTCTTCGCAACCGATCTCCTCCGTCGGCGGATGATCCCGATGATCACCACCGTCCATGCCCGCACGCTCGCCGAATGGGGCGAGCTCACCAGCCATCCGGGGGAGGAATGGATGTATGTGCTGAGCGGAGCCATCGACCTTCATACCGAGCATTATGCGCCGCTCCGCCTCGAGCCCGGGGACAGCGTCTATATCGATGCCGAGATGGCGCACGCGCTCGTCTCGCTCGGGGACGAGCCGGCCCGGGTGCTCTCGGTGGTCGATGGAGATATTCCCTACCCGCCCGCTTCCAATGGCAGCGCCTGATACGGGGCCGCCTGCGGCAGGTTCCCCGGCCCGGATCGCAGCAATCCCAACCGGCTGAGGCGGACCCTCAGCTCTCGAGCAGCCGGGCGAGGTCCGCCGCCTTCTCCATGTGCGCCATGTGGCCCGCGTCCTCGAAGATGCTGACGCGCACATGCGCCGGCAGCCCCTCCGCGTGCATCGCCGGAATGATCCGATCCTGCCGGCCCCACGCAATCTGCACTGGACGGGCCGCATCCGCGAGCAGGTGGCGAAAGGATTTCGCCTGCCGACCCTCCGGCATATTGGCGGCCGCGATCGCCGTGAGCGCCGCCGTCACGCCATCCAGCCGCTTGTAGCGCAGCACCCCCTCGATCATCTCCCGGGTGATCAGGCTCTGCCCGCCCGCGAAGAGGGTGGCGAGGAGGGAAGTGAGCTCACGCGGCCGGCGCGCCGCGATGAAGCCCGCGATATAGTCCCCATTGATCTCCGGGCCGAGACCGGCCGGGGAGACGAGCGTCAGCGCGGAAACCCGCTCCGGCTCCGCCTCGGCGAGCGCAAGCGCAATCGCGCCGCCGAGCGAATGGCCGAGCAGATGCGCAGGCTTCATGCCGCGCGCGCTCATCACCGCGCTGACAACGGCGGCAAGCGAAGCGGGGTCGGCTCCGGGCAGTGTTTTCGTCGAGCCGCCATGGCCGGGCAGGTCGAGCGCGAGCGCGCGGTAACGTTCGGTCAGAAGCGGCTGAAGCAGAAAGAATGTCAGCAGGTCGCCGCCGAAGCCGTGGATGAGCACAAGCGGCTTTCCGTCCGCCGGTCCCGTCTCCAGCACCTGGATCGGGCCAAAAGGCGTTTCGATCCTTTCCGGCTCGGGCGCCGCAGGCCCCTCGGCCGCCGCGGAGGCGGCAAAGCGCGCCTGCCATTCGGCGATGAAGGCGTCGATCTCCGCCTCCTCCGCAGCCGGCTCGGCGAGTACACCGATTAGCGCGCCCACCGGCACGGTCTCGCCCGGCGCGACCACCTTGCGCCGCAAAGTCCCGCCCGCCGGGCTTTCGTACGCCGCCGTGATCTTGGGCGTCTCGATATCGGCGATCTCCTCCCCGGCCGCGATCACGTCGCCTTCCTCCCGATGCCATGAGGCAACCTGGCCTTCGGTCATGGCCAGGCCAAGCTTCGGCATCGTCAGCGCCGCGAGATCCGCCATCCGCTCGTCTCCTGAGTTTGTCTCCGGGGCTTGTCTTCGCCGCTCAGGCCGCCGCCCGGCGCGCCGGAGCCTCCATCACCGCGCGCACCGAAGCGGCAATCTTTTCCGGCGAGGGCAGGAACTCGTCCTCCAGCGAGGGAGAGAAGGGCACCGGCACATGCGGCGGGGAAACCATCCGGATGGGCGCCTTCAGCGCGTCGAAGGCCTGCTCCGCGACCTGGGCGGAAATATCGGTCGCCATATTGCAGCGCGGACTCGCCTCGTCCACGACGACGAGCCGTCCGGTTTCGCCGACGCTCTCGAGAATGGAAGCGATATCGAGCGGCGACGTGGTCCGGGGGTCGAGAACCGTGCTTTCAATTCCCTCTTTTTCCAAAATATCGGAAGCTTGCACTGCGAACTTCACCATCCGCCCCAACGCCACGATGGTCACGTCCTCGCCGTCGCGCAGAAAATTCGCCTCTCCGAAGGGGATCACATAGGGCTCGTCCGGGACCTCCTCCTCATCGTCGTACATCACCTTGTGCTCGAAGAAGATCACCGGGTCATCGTCGCGGATCGCCTGGATCATCAGGCCCTTCGCCTCATAGGGCGAGGACGGGATCACGACCTTGAGCCCGGGGATGTGAGTGAAAATCGGGTAAAGGCACTGGCTATGCTGGCTGGCGGCCCGGAAGCCCGCGCCATACATGGTCCGGATCACCAGCGGTGTCTTGGCCTTGCCGCCGAACATGTAGCGGAACTTGGCGGCCTGATTGAAGATCTGGTCGAAGCAGACGCCCATGAAGTCGACAAACATGAGGTCGGCGACGGGGCGGAGCCCGGTCGCGGCCGCCCCCGCGGCGCAGCCAATGAAAGCCGATTCCGTGATCGGCGTGTCGAACACGCGCTCACGCCCGAAGCGCGGCATCAGACCTTTGGTCACGCCGAGCGGCCCACCCCAGGCATCATCCTCGCCGGGCGCGCCCGCGCCGCCGGCGACATCCTCGCCCATCAGCACGACCGTCGGGTCGCGGTCCATCTCCTGGCGCAACGCCTCGTTGATCGCCTGGCGGAAGGATTTCTTGGCCATCCGTTTCCTCCTCAGTAGGCGGCATAGACATCGGTGAGCAGCTCGGCCGGCGGCGGGAAGGGCGCCGCCTTGGCTTCCGCCACCGCTTCCTCGATCAGCTCCGCAGTCTCGCGGTCCACCGCATCGAGCGCGGACGCATCGAGCAGCCCGGCCCCGGTGACGCGGCGGCGGAAGAGCGTGAGACAGTCTCTCTCGGCGCGCAGCTTCGCGATCTCATCCGGCGCGCGATAGGTCATGGCGTCGCCCTCGAAATGGCCGAAGAAGCGCTCGAGCTTGAGATGCAGCAGGGAGGGGCCCTCCCCCGCCCGTGCCCGCGCAATCGCCTCTCCCGCCGCTTCGTGCACGGCGAAGAAATCGCGCCCATCCACCCGCACGCCCGGCATGCCATAGCCTTCGGCGCGCCTGACCTGATCCCCCCCGACCGACCAGCCGGAAGCGGTGGACTCCGCATAGCCATTGTCTTCGATGACGAAGACGGCCGGAAGCTTCCAGACCGAGGCGAGATTCATGGCCTCGGCCGTGGTGCCCTGGTTGGAGCCGCCATCGCCGCAGAAGGCGATGCCGACGCCGCCGGTTTTCAGCAGCTTCGCGGTGAGCGCCGCGCCGCAAACGAGCGGCGGGCCACCACCCACGATGCCGTTCGCGCCGAGCATGCCCTTGGCGATGTCGGCGATATGCATGGAGCCGCCCTTGCCGGCGCAGAGCCCGTCCTTGCGGCCATAAATCTCCTGCATCATCGCCTTCACGTCGCAGCCCTTGGCGATGCAATGGCCATGGCCACGATGGGTGGAGGCGATCACGTCGCGCTCGGTGAGATGAAGGCAGACTCCGGCCGCGGACGCTTCCTCCCCGGCATAAAGGTGAACGAAGCCGGGGATGCCGCCGGCGGCGAACTCGGTATGCACCCGCTCCTCGAAGGCGCGGATCGTGCGCATCTGGCGATATGCGCGCAGCATGTCATCGCGGTTGAGCTGCATGAACGTTCCCTCGTCTTTCGCCCTTGCGGCGTTGGACGGGAGGATAGGACGGGGCCGCCCGCCACGCCAGATTGGGTCTCGCGCCAGCTTTCACGGAATGCCGGCACAGAGGGGTCTTTGCCCCCAGGGGGTCTTTGTCCCAGTGGTCTTTATCCCGGGGCCCGATCGCGGTCGGAGGGAGGTCGCGATCTGAGAGCCACACCGAGCAACTTCCGACACAACGCAAACGCGTTCCGATCTCGTCCGAAGACTGATCGCGGGTCGTGTCAGCGAAGCTGCGATCTCACCGTTCTTTGCCCTGCCGGTCGAAACATATTCCCAAATCCCATTCCAAAATTCGTCCTGAAACGCTCGCCCAGGATCAGCACGACGGATCAATGTGGCGGATCAATACGGCGCTTGGCGAACAAGGCAGGAACATCCAGAAATTTCGCGTGTAACACTGTTATCGCGATACGACATCGGTCCGTAAGAACGTTCCGCTACCTCCACCTCCTCATCGTGGTGAGGAGAAGCGGAATGCCCCGTCTTTCCTGCAAGCTGCTTTCCCGCAAGCTGCAAGACGCAACCGGACGGAAGGACAGCTTCATCGCAAGGTCCTCTCCAGCCACGAACCTTGGCACGGAGAACACGGGCGGAACTGGGTGGGGAGCCTGGCTCGTCACAGGCCTCTTCAAAATCGATGCAGCCCTCCTGGCGTGCTTCCGCGTC
>JASHVY010000123.1 GCA_030044345.1 Acetobacteraceae bacterium
GCGCCTCGGCAACCAGAGGATCGCGCACCTTCACATCGTCATGCGCCGCGCCCACCTCGTCTCCCGACCAGGCGACAGCCATCAGCCGGAGCTCACCATCGAAATCCGGCAGCGCCAGCGTGATGCGCGCGATGCCGTCTTTGTCCGCCTGCACGGGCGGCGTGAAGAGCGCCACGACCTGCTGCGGGATCGGCGGCAGCACGGGGCCTTCTTCCTCGCCGCCACCGCCCTGATGCAGCGCCGTCAATTCCCCCTCGGCGGGACGAAGAAGCCGCGCCCATTCATCATGGATATCGACGCCAAGCGCGCGCCGCCCGAAGAAATACCCGACCGGATCGGGCGATGCGAAACCGGTAAGCTGCAATATGCCCTCATCTACGGCGGCGAGTGTGAGCCAGGTGCCCGGGTTGGTGTGCAGCGTGACCGTCGCCGCGCCCTGCGGCCGAAGCACGGGAAGAACGGTAAAGCTCACCGGCAATGTGCGCGCCGCCGGATCGATCTGCAGCCAGGTGACGCCGATCGCGCGGTCCGAAAGAACCGGCTTGGCTCCCGGCGCCCCAAGGATGGGACGAAACACATGCACCGCCACATAGGCGCCGGCGCCCCAATCCGCGCTCACCTTCACATCGACATCCTCGCCCGCCGCCGGCACGGTGATATTGCGGATCAACTGCACGCGATCGGTGAGCACGAGCAGCGTCGCAGGCCCGGCGAAGGGTGGGGCGATATGCACATGCGCCACCTCGCCCGCGCGATAGCTGGCATGATCGGCGGCCAGACGCACCCGCGCCGGGATGTCTGGATTGCCCGAGACGCTCCAGCCGGAATCGAACACGGTGGACGCCGCGGCAAGCCCCTGCCCGGTCTCGGCGACGACCAGCTTGTAGCGCCCGTAATCCAGCCGCCAGCTCAGAAGCAGCGGATGATCCGGCGGAATCTGCACCGTTCGGCTGTCCACCGGCTCCTCGCGCCAGACCATCTCGTAGCTTGCCACGCCCTGCTGCACCGAAAGGCGCCAATCCGGCACCAGCCGCACCAGCGAGACCTGAGCTGGCATGGCGATGGTTCCGCCGCCAGGATCGACCGCGACGACATCGAAGCTTGCGGGCGTTCCCGGATTCACCGCGCCACCGGAAAATTCGGGCTTGAGGCCGATCAGCGGCGCTGGCGGACGGATCGGAACGGTTTCGGTTGCCGTGACCGACCGGCCCGCCGGATCGTCGATCGTTGCCGTCACCTGCGCTGACAGAGCCTCCGTCACGTCGGGCAGGTGCGAAAGATCGACCGGCACGGCGGTCTCGCCCTCTTGATCGGTCTCGGCGAGGGCGAATGTTGCGGTATCGTCAGGGATCATCTCGTCCGCAAGGCCGAAGCGGTACTGCGAAAAGGCGGGAAATGGCGTCGGGTTGGCGAGAAGGCTCACCGATCCTTCGCCCGTCAGAGCCGAGCCAGGCGCGCCGTAAAGGAACCGTGCCGAGACCGGCAGCAAGCTGCTGCGGCCGGGCGGCAGCTTCGTGGGTGTGGCGCCGAATTCCACCGCGAGCCGCGCCGGCACGAAGGCTTCGACCTGGAAACTCGCATCGGCGATATCCGGCGCATCCGGGGCGGTGCGGAGCGCGATCTGCCATTCGCCCGCCTGGGCGCCGCCCGGGAGCGTGATCGGCACATCGAGCGCATCGTCATCACCCTGTTTCGGGACCAGATCGGCAAAGATCTGGCCACCCGGGCGGCTCACGATGAGATGCAGGGGCACATTCGCCGGGCGGGCGGCGCTGTTCCGCACGAGTGCCATCATGTGCACGGTTTCGCCCGGCCGATAGATCCCGCGATCGAGCCAGACGAACGCGTCGAGAGGGCCGGGCTCCGGCCGGCCGGAAACCCCGCGATCGGATAGATCGAAAACGGGCTCGGTCAGGTCGAGCAGGGTGAAATCGCCATCGGGGGCGCTGAGATGCAGAGCGGATGGCGCGAGCCCGCCCATGCCCATCAGCAGCGGTGCGGCAAAATGGGCGATTCCCTCGGCATCGGTCGTGGCGGTCGCCAGCACATCGTTGTTGGAGGAGATCAGCGCGATGCTGACATTCTCCTTGGGCGCGGCATCGGAATAAGCGCGAACCTGCACCGTGAGCCCATCGCTGCCGCGCCAGATCGTCGGCGCGAGATCGGTGCGCAGCACCATCTGCATGGCGACCGGCGGATTGTCGCCGGCCGGCGTGCCATCCCCGGGGCGCGCCAGCAGGACATAGAGGCCCGGCCGCGTCATGACATCCGGCAGCGGCACTTGGGTATGGAGGAGCGCGTTGCGGCTGAAATCCGGAATGGAAGCGCTGCCATGCCATACCGGACGCCCGGCCTCGGTGAGAAGCGAATCCACATCGTAGGAATTGAGCGAACTGCCGACCGGATGATCGGCAAAGAAGTCTTGCAAACCGCGTTCGGAGATCTGCACGAGATCGAGCTTGACCGCGGAGAGATTGACGCTTGCCAGCGAAACGAGCGCGGGCGTGCGGCTTGGCTGCAGAAAGCGCGCGCTGTCGAAGACGAGGCGCGGCATCCGGTCCGGCATCGCGATGGAAAGCGTCGTCGCCTGCTTGAGGCTGAGCCCGTCAGTGCCCGGCATGCCGGCGAGCAGCGTGACCTTCGTCGTCGAGCCGGGATCGAGGCCGGCGATGCAGATATCGCCCGATTCCAGCGTCACCGCCGCATCACGGACCGGCGGATCGAGCCGCACCCAGTCACCGGCGTGAAAGCTGGCCGTTCCGCCTGGCTGGCCGGTGAAGGCGATGCAGGCACGCGCCGGGAAACTCTCCGGCTGCGTCGTGACCTTGCGCACGAGGAGGCCGAATTCCTGCCGGCGCGCGATGAGCTGCCGCCGGAGATCCGCATCATCCGGCGCGAGCCGCGTCTCCTCAGCCAGCACCTCGATTTCGGGCAGCTTGCGGCCGAGCCCGGCCAGGGACGTGCGCATGATCGCGAGCGCCGGGAGCTGGGCAGGACCGGGCTCGGTCGCGACATAGGCTTGCCACGCGGCTACCAGCGCGTGCGCGTCATCGGGCGCGGGCGGCTCGATCAGCACCTTGGCGAGGGAGAGCCACAAATCTGGCGTGGTGTGCCCTGCCCCCAGCCTCTGCTGCAGCGCGGCCAGCGCCTTCGCCCGGTCGCCGGCGGCGATCGCTTTCTCGGCGTCCGCCTCCGCCGCTTCGCGCGCGGCGGCGCTCATTCCGGCGGGCGCGAGCTTCTGCAAGCTCGCGGCATAGGAAGCCGCATCGGCGCTCACGCCCGGCAGGTCGAGCGCCTGGCTCCAGGCCGATCTCAGCGGCGCGATCGCGAAAGCAATCAGAAGCAGGAACAGGATCCGGCATGTCCGAAACATCGAACGCGTCTCCCCATGGCCGGTCGAGAGATACCGATCGCGATCCGGATCCGCAACGCTTCTCGCCGGCAGGGTCGCGCTTTCCGGGGAGGATTTCGCTCAGCCGGGAAGCGATCGCCACCGGCTTCTCCAGCCATTTGTCGGGTGCTTCTTCTCTGGCGCTTCTTCTCTGTCACTTTTCCGCCATGGGCCAGGCGCCGGCAAAAGCGAGACTGCGTCGTTCTCCGGCAGTCCTTGCGCTAGATCAATGACGAGACAACATTCATGCATTGTATCTTATAAAAATTCAGAGGCAGACCATGAGGGTGGATTCATAGGGGCAGCCATGCCGCAAAGCAGCAAGATGATGAACCTATATCGTTGAGGGCCTCATATCACGGGGCCTGGTCGCGCCAGCGATCCTGTCCTGAAGGACGATCGGCATTGGCGCATCAGACAAAGCGGGAGGGACCG
>JASHVY010000124.1 GCA_030044345.1 Acetobacteraceae bacterium
CAGCCGGCGAGGCGAGGCCAATCCGGCCGGTCGCTCAGTGCTGCAGGATATCCAGCGCCGGGTCATCGGCGATCCCGCGGCAGATGCAAGCCTCGCGGTGCTCGCCGGCCGCGCCGGGCTCAGTCCGCGCCATTTCGTGCGGCTGTTTCAGCAGGAGATTGGCCTCACTCCCACGGCCTGGGTGGAAAAGGTCCGTATCGACCATGCGCGGCAGATGCTGGAATCCGGCGAGCGGCCAAAACAGGCTGCCGCGGCCTGTGGTTTCAGCGATATCGACACCTTCCGCCGTGCCTTCCAGCGCCAAGTCGGAGTAACGCCTGCCGAATATCGGCGCCGTTATGAGGTGGTGAACAGGATGTGACCACGGCGCCCACGGGCGAAGCGAGTTTACCGTCAGCGTCAGGTCGAACGATGGGCATTCGGGATGAACGTGGAGTCATCACCATCCGGAAACATCTCTTCATTCATCTGCATCGCCGCCGGGCACCTGGGTGTATCCTACGGATTGCACCACTCCCTATGCCGATTTCTGACAGTATGGGTGGGATGCAGCGCCCACCTCCTTGAAGGAGCTGGCGGCCGTCACTGGTCTCGCGATCAATTCGGTGCGCGGGCGAGGCCAGAACCAGTTACATATCCATATCTCATGTGTCTTCAGCAGCATCACCGGAACCCTGGCCGCCGATGACCGGAAGATCGGCTCAGATCCGGAGAAGGCGATAACGATCGCTCTCGGGCCACGCCGTGATTCGTAACGAAGTGGTGAAGGTGATCAGTCTCACAGGCGCCAGCAGTCCCTTCAATCTGGTCAAGGCGATTCCCGGTGCGAGGGGTTACACGGCGGATCAAAGCATCGCCGTGGTCGGATCGCGGACTTCGGGCTGGTACTATGTCCTTGACGCCTTTTCCCACGGGAGCGACTCGGGACATGCGGAGGAGCTTCTGGACGAGACCTGCAGCAAGAAAGTTTAGAGCGGGTCTGTTGATTTCAAAGGGGAGTATTTTTGCTCTAAAAACGGCCCTTTTGGGAACAAAATCTGCATGCCCTCGTGCGGGAAGGCGGCATTGTTCACGAGGATGTTCAGATGGCCGCTCTGGCGTCTCACCTGTTCGAACAAGGACCGGATCTGACCGTCGTTCGCCATGTCGCAGACTATGGCGATCCCCTCTCCGCCGTAGCGGTCACTCCGGCGGCCACGCTGCGGATGGTGCCGATAAAGGCTGTACACTCGGGGAGCGCTGGCTATCGTCAACCCGCGTCCAGCAGGAGACATAGACTGTAGCGCCACGCTTGCCGAGCGCGCGCGCCTCTGCCGATCCCGCGGCTTGATTCGGTCACGACGGCGACCAACTTATTCGCTTCTGGCATGGGCATGTTCCGCTGTGCTGTACCGTTAAGCGCTAACCCCGCCGTCGATGGTGATCGTCGCTCCGGTGATGTACGAGGCTGACGGACTCGCCAGGAACGCAACAAGCGACGCGACTTCCTCTGGTTTCCCGTAGCGGCGCAAAGCGGACATCCCTTTGAGCATATCGGCGAAGTTGCCCGTGTCCGGATTCATGTCGGTCGCGATCGGACCAGGCTGAACGGTGTTGACGGTGACGCCCTTGGGTCCGAGGTCCCGCGACCATCCGCGTCCAAACGCTGACAGCGCGGCCTTCGAACCGGCATACTCTGCGGAGCCAGGGAATGGCATTCGTTCGGCGCCATTGGAGCCGATCGTAATGATCCGTCCGTTCTGGCCGATGATCTTTGCCGCTTCGCGGACGGCAGCGACCACGCCGCCGATATTCACGGCGAGCTGACGGTCGAGGGCGACGATATCGGCGGTGGAGTCGCCGGCAGTGCCCATCGTAAACACGCCGGCGTTGTTCACCAGGATATCGAGCCCGCCGAATTTCGCCGCCACGTCCTGGACCAGCTTTGTTACTTGCTTCGCATCGGCCTGATCGGCTTTGAACGCTGCCGCGCGAACGCCCAAGCCCTCAAGTTCGTGCACTATTTCCTCGGATTTCGCGCTGGAAGCGGCGTAGCTGATGGCAACGTTCGCGCCCTCGGCGGCTAGGCGGCGCGCGATTGCAGCACCGATGCCTCTTGTTCCGCCTGTCACGAGCGCGGTCTTGCCGGCGAGCGACTTGGCGAGGTGTTGGTCTGTCATGGCAGATTTCTCCTTTGAGTGAATGTCTCAACTGCGTCGTTACGGGATTAGGGCCAGCTTCCCTTGGGTGGTCCGACTCTCGATGGCACGGTGGGCCTTCGCGGCGGCATCGAGGGGAAACTCTGTCGTCGCGGCGACGTGTAGCCAGCCTTCGTCGATGCCGCAGATTACCTCCCGTGCACGATTCTGCATCTCCGCCGGATCCGCGATGTAGACGAATAGGGAAGCGCCGGCGACGCGGGCGCCTTTGAGCAGCAGGGGCATCACCTGCACGTCCGGTGCGACGCCCGAGGCTCGCCCGTACGCGATCGCCGTACCCCGAGGCGCGAGGGATTTCACAGTGTCCGTGAAGGTAGATGCGCCCACAGCGTCAAGTGCGAGATCGACGCCGCGGCCATGTGTGACGTCCATCACGGCCTCAAGAAAGCCCTCGCTATAGTTGATGACGTGATCCGCTCCGAGCGCACGGGCTGTGGCGAGCTTCGGCTCACTGGACGCCGTCGCAACGACCGTGGCGCCTAAGTGCTTGAGCCACTGAACAAGAAGCTGTCCGACGCCGCCAGCTGCGGCGTGTACCAACGCGACATCACCTGGGCGGATCGTTCGATACTCTGCCAGCAGATATTGTGCGGTGACCCCCTGGAAAAGCAGGGCCTCTGCGATCGTGAAAGAGGCGGGGACCGAAATCGCCTGGGCCGCCGAAAGTACGATCTGGTCCGCATAGGAACCAAGGTTGTTGATCCAAGCCACACGGCTTCCGATCTTCAGATTCTCAACGTCAGACCCGACTTTTCGCACTCTCCCGACGCCTTCCAGTCCCGGCGTATAGGGTTTGGGGATGTCCACATGGCCCTGCCGTTGATAGACGTCGAGGTAGTTGATCCCCGCCGCCTCAACGTCCACCAACACCTCGCCGTTGTTTGGAGACGGGGCATCCGTAGTGACTAGAGTTAGAACGTCTGGTTCACCAAACTCGGTGACGATAATCCTCTGCATGTTGGGCCTCTTGCGGGATCAGTCAGCGAACGCGGCGATCACGCGCGTCGGATCGAAATATTCGCGGCAGAAAACGATCCGGCCTGCGCTGGCGCGCAGGTAGATGGCGTAATCCTGGTGATATTTACGCCCTGTCGCGCGAACGTCGGCGTCGGCGCTGAATTCGGCCAGGACGGCGTCTTCACCCTCGATCGCGCGGATAGTCGGGACACCGGCACGGAAATCGGTGACGGCGTTCAGGAATCGCTTGACGCTCTTGGCGATGGCGTCGACGCTGATCAGCGGACTCTCAATGTTGGCCGGCGCACCATAGACATATTCCATCACGGCATCTGCGGCGAACAGAGCTTTCCTGCTTTCGAAATCGCGCGTCATGAGACTCAAGCGCGCCTTGAGGAGTTCGGCCGCCGATCGCATCCTCAGCGTTCCGCAACCAGTTCTGTGCGCGTTGCGGCGCTAGCTTGCGTGATGGAAGATGCGAGCCACGCGTCGATGCTCAGGGTGCCGGCGCCAAAGGCCACCACCTGAAGCAGCCCGCCAGTCATTGAGATGTTCTTGAAGAAGTGCATTAGTTGGTCTGGGTCGGAAAATTTGTGGTGGAAGCCGAGAGCTGCCGCGACAGTGAAGATCGCCATGACGAGCGCAGTCCAGCGCGCTCTGAACCCCAGCACCAGAAGGATTCCACCACCGATCTCGATGGCGATCGCAATGAAATAGGCAGCAACCGGTAGAGGAAGGCCCGCAGACGCGATGTAACCTTGCGTCATGGCCGGGGCAAGAATCTTGCCGGTGCCGCTGAACAGGAAGATAGCGGCGATCAGAAGTCGCCCGAACGTCGCGATACTGGATGTGCTGGATTTCATTTCGGAATGCCTTCCGGGATAACTTTTCGCGCTTACCGAGCGCTGGCCGGAATTAGATAGACCGGACATACCAGCCAAAGAAGTCGTAAAGTACCGGAGATAACGTTTAAAGAAACTGAATAGCGCCGGGTACCGATGAATTTTCTAGCTACGAGCGGGGCCTTCAGGACTGAGTCACGTTTGTGTCTCGCTTTCGTTGTAAATCAGGATGCCGCGCGAGGGCAGGTTTCGATCGGCTGCGGTTTCGTGGGGCCGCGATGTCGGAATCCGGCGATAATAAGCGTCGCGAACGCTGCTGCGCTGCTCGTCAGGAGCGCCGCGTCGATGCTGGCACGATCGACGATCACTCCGCCGAGCAGGGCGCCCCCGGCGATGGCCCACTGGGTAACGCCGACGAAGAGCGCCTGAATGCCCTCAAGATGATCGGGCGCGATCTTCGCCATCCAGCTCTGCGTCGAAATCGGAAGCATCCCGAACGCGAAGCCCCAGCCGATGACCAGAGGAATAGCTAGCCATGCACTTTGGCCACTGAACTCGAGCGCTAGGGTCGCGCAACCTAGCAGTAGCGCCATGATGCAGGCCGATGCACGCGCGCTACTGCCAGAGATCCACCCTCCGACCACGTTGCCGAAGAAGCCTGCAGCGCCGCTTGCAAGCAAAACCTCACTCAAAGTCACGCCCTGAACGCCCGCTCGTTCGCTCAAGAAGGGTGCGATGTAGGTGTAACTCGCGAACTGTCCGATGAAGGCCAGAACAGATGCGATCAGGCCAACGCCAGCCTGTGGTGTGCGTAGGATCTCAGGAATCTCCCGAAGCCCGGTGCTTTCCTTAGACGGGATGGGCGGAAGAAGGGCAAAGAGAACCGCGAGGGTGGCGGTCGCGAGCAATGCCGCCGCGCCGAAGCCAGCGCGCCAGCCCAAGAAGTGGCCAACAATCGCTCCTGCTGGAACCCCGGCCACCGTGCCTATGGACACTCCGGAAAGTATCACGGCGTTCGCCCGAATCCCGGCAGCACCTTCCCGCAATCGTGGGCCCAAGGTACCCGCGATAGTCCAAAATCCACCAACTGCTACGCCGAGAAGCATGCGCCCGACGAGGAGTTGGATCATCTCGCTGGCGGTAGCAACGATGATGTTGGATGCAGCAAGCAGGATCAACAGGATCAACAATAGGCGCCGTCGATCCATTTTCCCAACGAACGCGATGCTCAGCGGAGCGGCGAACCCAGCCAAAGTGCCCGTCACTGTGATGGTGAGTCCTGCCTCACCTTCGGTTACGCCTGTCCCACGGGCGATCTCTGGCAGAAGGCCGACCGGTAGCAACTCGGTTGTAACGAGCGCGAAGGAGGCAAGGGCCATGGATGCGATTGCGATCCACGAGACATGACGGACGGACATATTCGGCCCTGGGTGCATATCGCGCATCGTTAAAATGACCCCGCGACTCCTCGATAGAGGAACGATAGCCATTCCCTGGTTGCACAAAAACCTGTAAAGTCTTGTCACTTACATTCAGGGAGTTAGAAATGCAGGGACCGGGATTTCCCAGCTTGGATCAGTTGAGAGTGTTCCTCACCGTCGTCGAGGCGGGTAGCTTCGCAGCCGCTGGACGGCAGCTTGGTAGAGCCACTTCTGCAATAAGCTATGCCGTTGCCAACCTTGAGCAGCAACTCGGTGTGGCCCTGTTCGATCGGGAACGAACCAAGAAGCCGACGCTGACGGAGGCCGGCATGGCAGTTCTGGTCGAGGCCAAGTCGGTCTCCGTCGGAATCGACAATTTGCGGGCGAGAGTCGCCGGTATGTTGACCGGTTTGGAGCCAGAAGTTTCGCTCGTTGTTGACGTGATGATGCCACCTGCATGCCTGGTGGATGTCCTAAAAACTTTCGAAAAGGAGTTTCCGACTGTGGCACTGCGACTTCACGTCGAGATACTGGGAACCGTCAGCCAATCAGTTCGTAGCCGCGCCGTGGACATTGGTATTGATGGACCGGAACAGTTTGAAGTCCCTGACGTCGAGCAGATTGTGGTCGGAGGAATAGAGATCATTCCTGTGGCGGCTCCGACACATCCACTTGCGATCGCCAAACGAAACTTACCCGGCGCCGCACGCAATCACGTTCAATTGGTACTCATCGACAGGTCGGATCTGACCAAGGGACGTGATTTCGGCGTGATAGGCCTGAAGACGTGGCGTCTCGCGGATCTCAATACGAAGCATGAACTGCTTCTCGCGGGTGTGGGCTGGGGCGGGATGCCGGAGCCCATGGTACGAGAGGATATCGCGGCGGGGCGACTCAAGCGACTCGACCTGCCGGAGGGTGGTGGAGGTTACTACGGCTTTCGGGCAATTCATCGAACTGACACGCCGCCCGGGCCGGCCGCCTCGTGGATCATCCAGCGTTTTCAGAGCCGGGCAGAGATAGGCTGCAAGGCGTCCGCCACGTCGGTCCTCACGAACCCCACGGAAACGTCACGAATTGGCGTGTCCAAATCATTCTCCAGGAAGCAGAAAGCACGCGCGAAAAGCTAAATCATCTATTCGAAATCTCTCAACGTCGCGTCCACAGCTTTCCCGCTTTTCTGCGCACCAAGAACGACTAGCTTTTAGGGCTGTCCAGTGTCTCGGGAGCAAGAACGATTGTGGCGAAGGTTCTGGTCCTCGATCGTTGAGTAATCCTCGATGCGATGTGTCTTTCGCGCACGCTGGTGAACTAACGGACGCGCAGTCTGCCTCGCCCTTGGAGTTGCTGGTCGATCTCGGTGATTCGCGCCTCGCCTTTCGCCAAGGCGGCGCGATTGGTATGGGCGGAATAGTATCCGAGGACCAACTCGTGCAGGTGCTTGACCGAAGATGCAAGGAAAAAATTTGTATCCTCTCGAGCCTCGAAATCGATCGCCGTATCAGACTCTTCGAAGATCGCGACTTGACCGACCACTACGACCTCGGGCGCAAACACGGCGCCCTCATGGACACCGATCCAAGCGACCGTATGTCCTTCGGCCGGCTGATAACGCCATCGCTCGCCGGCCTTTAGGCGGACATCAAGGTAGTTGATTGTGTCGAGTGCGCTCAGCTTACCAGCGCCGTCGTGAAGGTGACAAGGATCACCCTAGCGGGCCCGACCTTTGTGCACTCCTCCGCGCAAAGATATTGGCTCTAACGCCGGCGCGTCGGCCGGATTGGCGTCAAAATAGTCGAGAAACACGAATGGCTTGATGATGTCTCCCAAGTCTGACG
>JASHVY010000125.1 GCA_030044345.1 Acetobacteraceae bacterium
CAATGACGATGCGCGCCCGACGAAGAATGTCGATGGCGGCGGCCTGCCCGCGATCCTCTTTCGTGAAATCGCGCTTGCGATCCGGGATTGAGATGCTTCATCCGGGACTGCGCGGCAGAGGAAAAGGCGCGTTGATCCAGCCTCAGATGGCTCTCCGCGCGAAGGAAAGGCGGCCTTCCATCACGGCCACGCAACGCCCGCCGATCTCAGCGAACTCCACTTTGCCTGCGCGTTTGACTGCCTTCGCTGCGAGCCGGCTCGGCCGGCCCATCTCCGTGCCCTGCACGATATCGAGCGCGATCGTGACATCCGGTTCCGGCATGCGTTCAGCGGTGAGTGCCGCAAATGCCACATTGGCGCTGCCGGTGGCCGGGTCCTCGATGATCATGCCGTGATCGACAAAGACACGTGCCTGCACATTCGCGCCATCGCGCACGGAAAGATGAATCGCCCGGGCATCGGCAATCGGCAAATGACGGGCGAAAGCCTGTGCGGCGGGCCGGCATCTCGCGAGCGCCGTACGGCTCGTGAGTGAAGCGAAGAGAAAGGGCAACCCAACCGAGGCAATCACCGGCGGATGCGGCTTCGCCACGATTTCGGCGACATCGAGCCCGATACATTCGGCGACGATCTCGGGCGTGACCTCGGGTCCCAGCGCCAGCGGCCGGGGTGCCGTCAGCCGCGAGCCGGCGACTTTGCTCCCATCCTTGACGAGAGCAAGCGGGACCAGGCCGGCCCCTTCTTCGAACAGGAGCGAGTTCCCGACCGGCTTGCCGAACAGCGTGCCGAGATTGGCGACGACGAACGCCGTGCCGACATTCGGATGGCCCGCGAAAGGAAGCTCGCTGATGGGGGTGAAGATGCGCACGCGCGCCGTGTGTCGCGTATCCTCCGGCGGCAGCAGGAAGGTGGTCTCGGAATAATGGAACTCCGCAGCGATCGCCTGCATCTCCGCATCCGCAAGGCCGCGTCCATCGAGGACGACCGCGAGCGGATTGCCGCCGAAAGCATGGTCGGTGAAGACATCGAGCGTGACATAGGCGACGCTCACCCTCTCGTTCATCTTCGTTCTCCCATCTTCCTTCTCCAGGAATGGATTTCGTTGTTATCCGCCCCAGGCGAGCGGGATCAGCGCCAGCACGAGCAGAGCGGCCATGGCGCCGTTGAAGAGGTGAAAATGAAGCTCACGCTTGAGAAAAGCACCGGCGCCCCGCCCGAATACGGCCCAGCCGAGCAAGGTGGGCAGGCAGATCACCGCGAAAGCCACGGCGATCACGGTGATTTCGATCCAGAAACCGGCATGAAGCCCTTCAGCGCCGCGCGTATAGAGCGCGATCGCGGCGACCGCGATCACCCAGGCCTTCGGGTTCACCCATTGAAACAGCGCCGCCTCGAAGAACGTCAGCGGCCGGGTCCGGGACTCTGAAGCGGCCGCGCGCGGCGGGCCGGCCCTCGCGATACGCCAGGCAAGCCACAGCATGAAGAGGGCGCTCACCGTCTCGAACACGCGATGGATCGGCGGCGAAGCGACGATGACGGCGCCGACTCCCGCCCCGACCAGGACCAGCATCAGCGGAAAACCGAACGCGATGCCGAACACATGCGGCAGCGTGCGTCGCACGCCGTAGCGTGCTGCCGAGGCCATCACCATCACATTGTTCGGCCCCGGCGTGGCCGACATGGCAAAGCAGAAGAGGGCAAGGCTCACCAGGCTCGCGATCATCATCTCACCCGCTGGAGCCGAGCCGGCGCCGATTGCGTTATCGTCCCCTTCATGATAACGTTATCTGCTTTTGTCATGAAAATCAATAACAGCTCCGAACGCGTTATTCAATACCTGCGTGGCCTCATTGCCGGGCAGAAGGGTGGTTCGCGCCTGCCGTCCGTCCGTGCGCTGATGGGCACGCTCCATGCCGGCCCGGCGACCATCGAAGCCGGCTTGCGGCGGCTGGTCGAGGAAGGCCTGATCGAGGCGCGTCCCGGCCAGGGCACCTTCATCGCCACGCCGCCTTCCGCACCAGGCGTGACGAGCGCGACCGATCTCGACTGGCAGACCATGGCGCTCGGCCCGGCACGCCCGACCGCGGACGCCTTGGCCGAGCTGGCCTCGATGCCGAACCCAGGCGCGCTCGCCCTCAATGCCGGCTATCTGCCCGAAGCGTTGCAGGCGACTGCGCTGCTCACCGGTGCCGCAACGCGCGCGCTGCGCCGCCCCGGCCTTTGGAGCCGACACGCCCCGGAAGGGCTCGAGACGCTGCGTACCTGGTTCGCGACTGCCTCGGGCGCCTTCCAGCCGCACGAGATCACCATTTGCCCCGGCACCCAGGCCGCGCTCGCCGCCGCCTTCCGTGCCCTCGCCGCGCCCGGCGACCCCGTGCTCGTGGAAAGCCCGACCTATGTCGGCGCGCTCGCCGCGGCGCGGGCGGCGGGGCTTTATCCGCTGCCGGTGCCGATCGATGCCGACGGCCTGCGCCCGGACCTGCTCGCCGAGGCTTTTCGCGCGAGTGGCGCCCGGCTGCTCTATTGCCAACCGACTTACGCCAACCCGACCGGTGCGGTCCTCACAACGGACCGCCGTGCGGCGGTGCTTCAGATCGTCCAACGTGCCCAGGCTTTCGTGATCGAGGATGATTGGGCACGGGATTTTCCGCTCGACACTGAAGCGGCGCCTGCGCCGCTCGCCACCCATGACGCAGGCGGGCATGTGATCTATGTGCGCTCGCTCACGAAATGCGCAGCCCCAGGCTTGCGGATCGGCGCCATCGCGGCGCGCGGTGCGGCGCTGGAGCGGCTGCGCGCGGCCCGAATGATCGATGATTTCTTCGTCCCCGGCCTGCTCCAGGAGATTGCCGTGCAATTGCTGATCGCGCCGGCGTGGCCGCGGCATCTGCGCACATTGCGCTCCGCGCTGCGCGCCCGGCGCGACGCTCTTGCCGCCGCGGTTCGCGCGCAATTCGGCATCCAATCCCTGCCGCATCTTCCCTCGGGCGGTCTGCATCTCTGGGTGCGTCTTCCGGAAGGTGTCTCGGACCTCGCGCTTTCAGAGCATGCACGGCGCGCCGATATCCTGTTGAGCCCCGGGCGGCACTGGTTTCCGGCCGAGGCGCCCGCTTCCTATCTTCGGCTCAGCTTTGCCGCGATTGCGCCCGAAGCCGCGCCGGGCGTGATGGCCCGGCTCGGCTCCCTATTGGCCCATCGCTTTTCTTGAAGCGCGAGATGCACGTTCAAGTTTTCGGTCCGGGAGAAAGGAAGAAGCGCACGCCCGTCGCTGCGGATCAGATGCACGCGCCGGCGCGCATCGAGAGGATGGGGGCAAACACTGCGATCGCCGAGATGATGTGACCGTCAAACGCATTCATGATACGGAAGCTTGTGGGATGGACATGATCCTGCTTCAGTCGGCGTGACATGCGACGGCAGAATTGCACCCTGTTGCGGTTACCAAATCGCCAAACTTATCGTCTCCAGACCATCATCTTATGACCATCATCTTATGACCATTCTGGGTCGGAAAAACGCGATGCGAGGGCGGCCGAGGCGGAATTGGCGCATACGCCCGGCACCTCGATCAAGGCGTGCTGCGCGCGATGATGTCTTTGACGCGATTCTGGACGACGCACCGACAGGCCTTCTTTTGCTCGACCGGGATCGCCGCATTGTACGTGTGAATGACCCACTGCTCCAAATCGCCGGCCGGACGGTGGAGCCATCTCCCGGAACGCGCTTCGATCATCTCTTCGCCCCGGAAGAATGGACCCGCATTGCGCGGGAGCTGACGCTCGCCGGCAAAACGGGTCCGCGGCGGTTTGAGGCTCGTCTTGCGGCCACCGCGGACAGGGGTGAAATCACGGCCGATATCACGGCGCAGGCGCTGCGCGCAGGGAACGGCAAGCCCGGCAATCTTCTGCTCTGGATCACCGAGACATCTCGCCAGCATGCGTTCACGGCCGCGCTTGCGCATGACCTCAACAATCTTCTCACCGCCATCACCGGCGCCGGCGAGCTGATCCTTGCGCGCGAGGCCGATCCC
>JASHVY010000126.1 GCA_030044345.1 Acetobacteraceae bacterium
GAGACGACAGCGCCCGATGTCTGGGCCATGGGGGAATGTGCCGGCAGCCCGATGTTCACGCACGTATCGGTGGACGATTTTCGCATCGTCAAGGACAATCTGGCCGGAGGAACACGCAGCACGCATGACCGGCTGGTGCCCTATTGCGTGTTCACGGACCCCCCGCTCGCCCGTGTGGGGCTGAACGAACGCGAAGCGCAACGTCAGGGCATTGAAGTGCGCACGGCAACGCTGCCGTTGAGCCATGTGATGCGCACGGCAACGACGGGCGAGGCGCAGGGCTTCATGAAAATTCTCGTCGGCGCGAACGACGACCGCATTCTCGGCTTCACCATGATCGGCGCCGAAGCCGGTGAGGTCATGACCGCGGTGCAGACGGCGATGCTCGCGAACCTGCCCTATCCGAAGCTCCGCGACGCGGTGATCGCGCACCTGACGATGACGGAAGGTCTCGGCCCGCTCCTCTCGAACGTGCCCGAGCGGGCCGAGCAAAAGGCTGCGGCGGACTCTGCATCGGCTGTGCCCGCCTGAGCGTGATGACCGAGGGCGGGGCTATTCGAAGATTGCCCCGTAGGCGAGCGCGCGCAGATCGAGTTCGGGCAAATCGAAGCTCGACATCGACTGCGTCATGAACACGGCGACGACCTGTTCGATCGGATCGACCCAGTAATGCGTCTTCGCCGCGCCCGACCAGCCGAACTCGCCGACCGAACCCGGCGCCCCGGTCTGCGCGACATCGAGCGCGACGCGCGAGCCGAGGCCGAAACCGTAGCCCGGGAGTGGCAGATCGCCGATCTTGAGCGGCAGCAGCGTGAGCGGCAGATGGTTGGTGTGCATCAGGGCAAGCGTCTTGCGCCCGAGGATGCGTGCGCCCTCGAATGCTCCGCCGTTTGCCAGCATCTGCGCGAAGCGGAAATAGTCGCGTGCCGTGCCGAACAGGCCGTGACCGCCGCGCTGGAACGTCGCAGGCGCATCGACCGGATAGGTCCGGGCCACGTCAATTCGCTCGTTGGCTCCGCCGAGCCATTGCGCGAACGCGGCCTTGAATGTCTGAGCCGGATCGAGAATGTCCGGCCGGCCATACATCGCCGCGAGGCGATCGCGCTTGCTCACCGGAACGTCAAACGCCGTATCGACCATCCCGAGCGGTTCGAACAGGCGTTCGCGGAGGAAATCGGCAAGCGTCTGCCCGGAAATCACCTCGATCACGCGCGCGGCGACATCGATGCCCATGCTGTAATGCCATCGCGTGCCGGGCTCGAACGCAAGCGGATAGCGGGCGAGGTCGTCGATCGCCGCGGCAAGCGGGGCCTGCGGATCCAGGAGCTTTGCGTCGACGTACGTGCGGCCGACCGGCGTATCATCGAAGAAGTGATAGGAAAGGCCGCTGGTGTGCGCCATCAGGTCACGCAGCGCCACGGGCCGCTGCGGATTGGCGAGGGTCCCGTCCGCCTGTAGGACCTTGACGGCGGCGAAGGACGGGACATAGCGCTTGACCGGGTCGATGAGCCGGAACCGCCCCTCCTCGAACAGCGTCATGAGGGCCGTGCAGACGATCGGCTTCGTCATGGAATAGAGGCGGAAGATCGTGTCCTCCGTCATCGGCAGACCAGCTTCCTTGTCGCGGAATCCATATTGCCCTTCCTGGACGATGACGCCGCGGCGGGCGACGATTGTGCTGACACCAGTGTAGATGCCGCGGTCCACGTAGGACTGCACGGCTGGCCCCAGGCGGTCCAGCCGTGCCGTGTTCATCCCGACTGATTCCGCGCTGCCCATCCTCATGCCTGTCTCTCCTTCGCTCGTTCACAACGCTGCGACGGGCCATGCAGGATTGCAATCGTCTTGAGGGTCGCGATGTGCGCTTGCCTGGACCCGCGCGCACCGCTCGGCAGTAGGCAAAGAAGAGACGTTGTTCTTTCTTGAAAGAAAGAACCAAAGAACTTTCATCCTTTCATTCGGAGTCCCCGGCCGACACCTGGTCCGGAAAACGGAGAAAAGTCTTTTTGCTTCTTTTTCTTCAGAAAAAGAAGTCTTCTTCTTTCTGATCTTTCTAATACTTCATCAAAGTGCATAACATTTTCTAGCCGAAGAGCGCCGGTTTGAGCATTCGATAGAATTGGGTGAGCCGTGTCGCATCCTGCGCAAACCATCCGGAGAGCCAGTCGCGATAGGCGGCCCCGGTCGCTTCCGCCGGCAGCCGCCCGCCGAGCATTCCGGCGGCAAGATCGCCCGCGGCTATGCCGGACATGATCGCCTTGAGCACGCCGTGCGCCGAAGTCGGGTCGAGCGTCGCCGCGGCGTCACCGACCATGAACCAGCCGCGCCCGGCGGTTCTGTCCGCGATACGCCACGTCACGTCCGCGCCGCGCGAACGTGTCAGCGGCATGAGGCCGCGGAATTCGTCCGGCAGCCAGTCGCGGCCGGGAAGCGCGCCGAAGGAAAGCCGTGTCCATTGATAGGTTCTCTCCCGGACCCGTGCCGTCCATGTCCAGCCGGATGCGTCGCCACGCAGCATCGGCGCCTCATCGCGCAGGGGGCAGGAGCCCTCCGCGTAGCCGTAGCGGGCGATGAACCGGGGCGAACGGGCCGGACTTGCGATCCCGAGCACACGGCTGAGCCAACGGGACCGTCCGCTCCCGTCGATCACCAGGCGCGCGCGAAGCGGGCCTTCCGTCGTCACGACACCGCACACGGTATCGGCATCCAGGAGAACGCGGACGACCCCGCAGGGCCGACGGATCTCGACGCCAGCCTCGCTCGCGCGCGCGAGCAGGAAATTATCGAAATCCGCGCGCCAGACGTGGAAGCCCTTCCACGCGCCGCCCGCATCGGCGCCGAATTCCGTGAACGAGCGCGGCCCACCCCATTCGACCCAGATCCCCGCATGCCGTGCCTCGGCCAGGGAGGGAAGCCAGTCCGCCAGGCCGAGCTGTCCGAGCAGCGGCTCGAGCCCGGGATGCAGTGTTTCGCCCGGCCGCTCCCGGAAGAATGGCTCGCGCTCACAGAGCACGACACCGAGGCCGTACCGTCTGGCGGTGATCGCCGCGGCGGCGCCAGCCGGGCCGCCGCCGACGACGATCAGGTCGGCATCGAGGTGTCGGCCACCCACTCTCCGTTATCCCGCCGCAACAAAACGGTATTTTCGGAGACACAGGCAATCACCTGCTCGAGCACATCGACCAACACGATGCGCAGATCGTCGGGGTCGGGACTTTGCGCGCCCCACCGATAGACATGGAAGCGGTAGCGCCGCGGGCCGGGAAGCGTCACGCCGGTCGCCTCTTCGGCCGCAACGACGTCAGGATCGTTTGTGGACACCGCCCGGAACGAAAGCACGGCCCAGGCCGCCTTCGCGCGCAGAATCTTGGCCACGGCTGCCTTCGCTTCCTCGTTTCGGAAATAGTCGGGGTCGTGGATGCCGAGGCTCCAATAGACCGCCTCCATGGCAAGGGTGCGTGCTTCATACTCCGTGATGTCGATGCGTGAGGTCAGGGCGGAGGTCATCGACCCGACAAGGTCGACATAATCGACCCGGTTCTCGTCGCTATAGGCGGCAACCACCCGCCCATCGACCGTGCGCAAGGAAGGACCGCGGACACCGTCCCACGGCATGAATTTCCCGTCCGGGAGCGGCGCGCTTCCGATCTCCTCGTCCGTGAGCGGTGTGATCGTCGGATAGGGATAGAGGTGCCCGCTGAGGCGTTTGGCGGGTTGAAAGACACGCACGCCATCGGGCGATACACCGGGCCAGTAGTTGCCGAGCGCCGCGCAAAGCTTCGCATCCTCCACGAAAGGCGAGCCGAGCCCGTAGCCGGCCAGGAATTTCTGCAGTGGGCGCCGCGGATCATTGAAATAGATCCCCTGGCTCGTATCCCAGCCGGGATCGAACATTCCGGGAGAGCCATCCGGCAGGCCGACCTTCCAGTCCGCCGGCGGGCCATTGGGGATCTGGATCGGGCCCGGCGCATCCATGGGCTGCGAAACGATCGCCGTGATCGTGGTGTCCTCGAGGCTGAATGCGACCGGAAGGGTAATGTTCGCCGCGATCCGGGTCTCAGAAAGCGCGTAAGGGGGGATCACCCAGAGAGCGGCGCGAATCGGTTCCGGCACCGTCTTGCGCCACCATTGCATCAGTTCGCGCTGCGTCACGTCAGGAAAGAAATCCGGCAGGCCGACCATGCAGTAGGCAGGCATTCGCTTGGCGATCACGTCTTCGAGCTGGGGACAGCGCGCGGCGATCCACCCGTCACCCGAGAAATCGATGTAGTGCAGTGTCTGGTAGCCGCCCTTCCGGATGATCTCCATCATGTCCGGTCTCAGGTTCAGATTCTCGATCTCTCCGTTCGGCAGCAGCCGGTGGCGGACATTGAGATATTCGGGAGCCGGTCTCTGGGTGTCCTGCGCGGCGTCCTGCTCATAGTTGGGAAGGGGACCCGACTCGCCCACCGGCAGGACTTGCAGGGAGGAGAAAGCGACATTCTCCGGATCCGCCATGTAGCGCCCGTCAACCGGGAAGGTGAGCGGCCGCCCTTTATATTCCGCAGCCTCGATGAGCGGTGACGGCCGCGGCTCCAGCACGCCGAAACCGAAGTCCGCCCGGCGCGAAAGCGATCCGATCTGCGCGTCCTTGATCACGAACGGGAAGTGCTCGAGATCGGCCTCGCCCCAATTGTTCTCCAGTCCGTTGAGCTCGAGGAAGCGATGGAACTGCGCAAGCTCGTCGTTGCGCAGCCCATAAGTCAGCTCGAGATCGAGATTGCGCCCGGCAATGCATTCCGGGCCGTTGAAAAGCTTATGGATCGGCACCCAGAATTCCCGGTCCGCATCACTCGGAAGCGGATCCTGCGGACCAAAGCTTGCCGCCGCCCCCATGATCTTGACCGCGACATAGGCCGCGAAGCGGCGCGGAACGACACGGAATTCGAACGGCCGCGCCGCGTCCCCGGTGAGGAAGTTCCGCTGCTCCGCGTCGTAGAGCGGCTCGATCGAGCCGAGCCTGGCGATGCCGGAGCGGGCAAAGCACAATTCCGCGTGCTGACCGTGAACCGACATCGGCGTGTTGCGATACTGGAGTGCATAGACGACGATGCCGAGCGTATTCCCTTCGGCGCGGCGCTCGAGCTCGGCGATCGTCGGTGGATCGACCCCGTAAACGAAATTCTCGACCGCGTCGATCTCCGCAAGCGTGGGGAAGCTGCCAAGTGCCGTGCCGTCACGCCGGGCAACGACGCCCGGCGAGGCGAAGGCATGGTAGAGCAGGCTGCGATCCGGGTTGCCCCTCGTCATGGCGCGGACGCCGGCGACGTCGAAATCACCGAATCCCGGATAGGTGCGATCGATTCGCGCGAGCGGCTTGGTAAGCTCCGCCTTGAGATCGGCCGCCGTAATATCGAGCTCGCCGCCCGTCGCCTCGAGCAAAAGCTGCCGCCAGCCAAGCGGCGCCAAACGCTGGCAGGCGGCGCTGACGCCATCGATCAGCGGCTGCGCCTCGTCGGCGAAGGCGCTTTGACGGAAGCCCGCGGCCAATGCGCCGAGGCTGAATGCGGTGAAGCCAAGAAATGCCCTGCGTGTGGTCACGGATTGCCCCCCATGGGTTCTGGATCCCGGCCGATCCGCATTTTTCGGAGCCTAAAGGCGGTTGATGCGATTGTGAACGGAGGCTCAGTCGCACCCTGCCGCGTTTCAGCGGAATCGGCAATGGCAGGGCTGCGCGCTCCGCGCGGATCACTCGATCGACGGCAAGCGAACGGCGTGCCGCGGAGATGTTATTATGGGTTCGGAACCTTCACCGGGCGCCGAAGGAAGCTGCCCGGGATGAGGCTTCCCCACCGCATGATCAACCGGATCAAGCAGCCGCGCGTGCCCTGTGGGTCCATGATGAGGTCGGCTCGGGCATGCTGCTCGGGTCAGCCGCGGCGGCCAGAAACCCGATCACCCGCGCGCCCTTCGTACGTTCCTGTTTCATCTTGGGTTTCCTTGAAAGGTGGAACACGGGCCTTTCCGGCCCGAATGACGCCCAG
>JASHVY010000127.1 GCA_030044345.1 Acetobacteraceae bacterium
ACGCCGCCCGTCCGTAATAGAGCATCACGGTGTGCGTGGCCTCGGCGAAGAAAAGCCAGCGCTCGATGAAGATGCCGATGAGCGCGAGCAGCGCGGCCATGATGGCGGCGGCGAGCGCGGGCAGGGCACTCAGGATCAGCGCGACGATGGTGAGCGCGAGCGGGATCGCGAATCCAATGATCAGCGCGAGCCCGCGCAGCCGCCGCGCATGTTTCCGTGCGATGCGGAAACCCATCTCGCGCATGAGGTAGTTTTCTTCGGTGTGCGGCGCATCGAGCGCGCGCACGCGGCCGAGATGACCGAGCCCGGTGGCAGTCTCCGCCGTGCTCATGCTCGGCGTGCGGTCGATCGAACGCCAATAGAAAAGCTTGGCGATGACGGCAGCGAGACCGAGAAGGAAAGAAAATGCGGAAGGCAAGGTGGCGCCTGCATGGAAGAGGCGCGTCATCGCGGCAAGAGAGAGCGCGCCGCTGTACCCTCCGAGCAGAAGGAAATTCGGCGTGACCCAGGCATTGCGCCATTGCCGCACGGGGCGAAGGCTCGCGTAGATCATCGAGGTGCAGAAGAGGGTGACGATCGCGCCCACCGCCGCCAGCACGCCGAGCGCCGCCGCGGCCGGCGCCGGCCGGCGGGCCAGGAACCAGGTTGCGCCGAAGGCGAGCGCGGGAAGATAGGTGAGCAGCGCCGCCAGCCCCTCGCGCGCGAGCCAGGAGGAGCGCCATTGCGTCACCGCGCGCCAGGCGCGTTCCGGATGGCCGAGATGAAGCGTGGAGGAGAGAAGCCCGCCGCTGACCAGGGCGAGCGCCAGAACCAGCGTTACGAGGCCGAACCAGAACGTCGCGGGCAGCAGGCCCAAGGGAACGAGCAGCCCGAGCAGCGCGAGCAGCCCATATCCGGCGCCCGAGGCCGTGGTGAAGAGAATGACCGAAAGGGCCGGTGTCATCGTTCGCTCTCAGGACGAGAGCGCACGGTCGAGCCAGGCAAGCAGGCGTTCACCCACGCTGCCATTCTCTTTCGCGCCATTCATCGCGGACTCGGCAAGCGCCGGCGCGCGGCACGTCGTCTTGCGCGGCGGAAGATATTTGTTGACCGGGCGATAGCCCATTTCCGGCATCAGATCGTAGCCGCCACGGCTCTGCACCAGTTTCGAAACCGCGCTCTCGGGATCGCCGAGATCGCCGAAATGCCGCGCATGCGCGGGACAGGTGGCGACGCAGGCCGGCACGCGCTGGGCTTCGGGGATGGTTTCGTTATAGATACGATCGATGCAGAGCGTGCATTTCTTCATCACCCCCGCATCCTCGTCGAACTCGCGCGCGCCGTACGGGCAGGCCCAGGAGCAGAGCTTGCAGCCGATGCAAAGATCGGCGTTGACCAGCACGATCCCGTCCTCCGCGCGCTTGTAGGAAGCCCCCGTGGGACAGACGGTGACACAGGCGGGCTCCTCGCAATGCAGGCAGGAGCGCGGAAAATGAACGGTGCGGCCGGCCGCGCCCTCGCCCGCCTCGTAGGTGTGGATGCGGTTGAACCACACGCCGTCCGGCTTCGCGCCGTGCGGATCGTAATCCGGCAGCGGCGCGGGATAGCCGCCATTGTTCCATTCCTTGCAATTGACCGCGCAGGCATGACAGCCGACACAGGTATCGAGATCGATGACGAGGCCGAGCTTTTTGGCGCCCGGCCGGGGCGCGGGGAGGGAGGTCATGCGTGTGCCCGCTTCACTGCGGCCAGCAATCCCTCCGGCGGCGGGAGCACCGGCGGATGCGGCATCGTCCCTTCCATGTCGCGCGCCACCTTCTCGATCCGCACGCGCACATCGTACCAGGCGGCCTGGCCGGTGACGGGATCGCTGCTCGGCAGGCGCCGCCCGTTCCGCGTGGGCAGGAAGGTCGCGATCACGTGGTTGAGCAGAAAACCCTGCCGCGATTCCGGCGCGTCGGGCGCCAGCATCCAGGCGCCGGCACGCTTGCCGATCGCATTCCAGGTCCAGACGGTGAGCGGATTCACCCCCTCCATGATCCGCACCGGGCAGGTCACGCTGCCGCTCCGGCTGCTCACCCGCACCCAGTCCCCATCCTCGAGCCCGAGCGCGCGCGCCGTCTCGGGCGCGATATAGAGAAAATTGCGGGCATGGATTTGCCGGAGCCAGGCATTCTGCGAGCCCCAGGAATGGTACATCGGCATCGGGCGCTGGGTGATCGCGGAAAGCGGGAATTCGGCCTCATCGACCGTTTCCTGCTCGAAGGGCGGGTACCAGAAAGGCAGAGGATCGCAATAGCGGGCGACGCGCTCGCGAAGATCGGGCGGCGGCAGAATGCTGCCATGACCGAGCCCGGCGAGACGGAAACGTTGCAGCGGCTCGGCATAGAGCTGCAACGTGATCTTCTCGGGCTTCTCGATCAGGCCGAGCGCGGTCGCGGCCTCGAGATAATCGCGGTTCGCGAATTTGAAGTAGTGCGCTTCCGGCGGCAGCTCATGACGCCAGAAACAGCCATGGGCGATATAATGCTCGAGCTGTGAGGGATTGGGCGCCCCGCGGCCCGACTGCGTGCCGTTGCCGCGCCAGCCGGCGAGCGGGCCGATGCCCGGCCTCCGCTCATGATGGACGATGTAATCGGCATAGCTCGCATAGCGCGCGGCGCCGTCGGGCTTGACGAAGGCGGGCAGGCCAAGCCGCACGCCGAGATCGATCAGCACATCCTGAAAGGGACGGACATCGCGGTCCGGTGCGACCACCGGCTGGCGGATCGCATCGGCCGGTCCTTCGGCGCTGCCGATCGGCCGGTCGAGGATCGAGATGCAGTCGAAACGCTCGAGATAGGTCGTGTCCGGCAGGACGAGATCGGCATAGGCGACGGTTTCGGAAAAATAGGCGTCCGCATAGATCAGATGCGGGATGCGGTACTCGCCCGTTCTCTCGTCCTTGTCGGTGAGAAGCCGCGTGGCTTCCCCGGGCTCGGGCGAGGAATTCCACGCCATGTTCGCCATGTAGAGAAAGAGCGTGTCGATCGGGTACGGGTCCGCCGCATGGGCATTGGCGATGACGGTATGCATCAACCCGTGCAGGCCGAGCGGCGCTTCCCACGAAAAGGCGTGATCGATGCGAAGCGGCGCGCCCTCTTCATTGACCAGAAGATCCTCCGGACCGGTCGGCATCCCGAGCGGCATGGCGGAAAGCGGCGT
>JASHVY010000128.1 GCA_030044345.1 Acetobacteraceae bacterium
AAGACGGTGCGGTACAGGGTCGGGCGGATCGTGCCGTGCATGCTGCGCCGCTCCGATAGCCGGAGAGGATCGCGCTGGCAGAGTGAAGTTTCAATGAATCACCGGAATTTCTTCAGGCTCCGGTGAGATCATCGTTCGGTAACGTCATGGTCATCGTCTTGCAACAGCCTGACGCGACCATCGAATTTTGCCGAGGCGAATCGCGATGCATCCTGCCGCCGGGTTTGCATGCTGATCGTCTTCAACCCGGCTGCCGGTCGGCGCCGCGCGCAGCGTCTTTGGCGTGTGCTCGACCTTCTCGTGCAGAACGGCATCCGGCTCGAGCTCGCCGAGACCGGCCATCGCGGCCATGCGACCCTGCTCGCGCGCGAAGCCGCGGCGCGCGGCGCCGGCCTCATCGTGGCGGCCGGGGGGGACGGCACCATCGCCGAGGTGGCGAACGGCCTTTCCGGCGCCGATGTCGCGCTCGGCGTGATCCCGCTCGGCACCGCCAACGTGCTCGCCCATGAGCTCGGGTTACCCTTCGCCCCGCGCGCCGTCGCCGCCGCGCTCGCCTTCGGCCGCACGCGCCTCCTTTGGCCGGGCATCGCCCGCGGCTCTTCCGGGGAGCGGCTCTTCGTGCAGATGCTCGGCGCCGGCTTCGATGCCGCCGTCGTGCATCATCTCCCGGATGCGCTGAAGCGCGTGCTCGGCCGCGGCGCCTATGTCGCGCAAAGCCTTTACGAAATCGGCTGCTACCGTTTTCCCCCGCTCCATCTCCGCCTCGATGGGGAGGAGTGCTGCGCGGCGAGCGTCATCGTCAGCAAGGGACGCTTCTATGCCGGGCGGCATCTCCTCGCTCCCGGCGCAAGCCCGACCGACCGGGGCTTCACGGTCGCTGTCTTTCGCCGCCGCGGACCCTTCTCCGCCCTGCTTTCGGGTGCCCTCCTGCCCTTCGATCTGCTGCCTCACGCGCCCGGCATGGATCTCGTGCGCGCCGCCGCGGTGGATATCGAGGGCGGCGCCCCCGCCCAGGCGGACGGCGATCCCGCCGGCACGGCCTCGCTCCACATCACCGACGCCCCCGCGCCGATCGCGATCGTGAGTGGCTGAACCACGCCGGCGCCTTGCGCTCTGCTGCCTTGCGCTCTGGGCCCATTTCTGCTTTCGCCTTGCCTCCCACCCGCAATCGGAGCTTCGGTCCATGGATCTCGACCCGGCGATCGCGAAGGCCCTGGCCAGCATCTCCACCGCGACGCTGACGACCGTGCTGCTCAAGAAGGGCCTGCGCAATGTCTGGATCCGGCGCGCCCGTCCGCTCCGGCCGGTCAAGGAGCGTCTCGTCGGCCGCGCCTTCACCCTCCGCTTCGTCCCGGCCCGCGAGGATCTCGCCACCCCGGAAAGCTGGTCCTCCCCGCGCTCGACCCGGGCCGCGATCGAGGACATGCCGGCCGGCTGCATTGCCGTCGTCGACGCCATGGGCGTGACCGATGCCGGTATCTTCGGCGATATCCTCTGCGCCCGCATGGCCCGGCGCGGCGTGACGGCGCTGGTGACGGACGGGGTCGTGCGGGATGTCGCCGGCGTGCTCGCCACCGGGCTTCCGGTCTGGTGCCAGGGCGCGGCAGCACCGCCTTCGGTCGGCGGCCTCACCTTCGTCAATTGGCAGGAGCCGATCGCCTGCGGCGGCGTGGCCGTCTTCCCCGACGATCTCGTGGTGGTGGACGAGGATGGCGCGGTGCTCATCCCCCAGGCCCTGATCGAGCCGGTGGCGGCGATGGCGGGGGAGCAGGAACGGCTCGAGACCTGGATCATGTCGGAGGTCGAGAAGGGCGCCTCGCTGCCCGGGCTCTATCCCCCGAATGCCGAGACCAGGGCACGCTACGAGGCCTGGACAGCCCAGGGAACGGCCCCAGGGACGGCCCGAGAGGCGAGCCAAGGGGTGGTCCAAGGGGTGGTCAAGAGCTGAGCGATTCCCCCTCGGTTGCCCGATTTCCTCAGACTCCGGTCAAACTGAGGCCACAAACCCCCTTCATTCGTCTCCCTGCGCGGCCCGCGGGAGGGCATGTGGTCCGCACGGCAACCGGACAGAAGTGTCAAAGGGGAGCGTCATGCGATTCATTCGGTGGTCGGCCATCGCCATTCTCCTTCCGCTGCTGCTTGCGGGCTGCTTCAGCTTCAGCAGCAGCGATCCTCCGCCGCCGAAGGCCAACACGACGATCGTCGTGCCCCCCGCCGCGCCCTCGGGCCAACCGGTTCAGTAGCCTGCCGGCGAGGGCGGCAGGGAATCCGTTGCGATTGGCGCACGATGCGGTAACCTGTTCCCGAACCTTGTGCCCGTTGGGCGCCTCGCCTTGCCGCATTCTCCCCGCGCCCCGGCTGCGAACGTCTGAAGGGAATACCATGCCTGCTTTCCGCTGGTCCGTGCTCGCCATTCTCCTTCCGTTCCTGCTTGGGGGCTGCATCAGCCTAAGCAGCAGCAATCCCCCGCCGCCGAAGGCCAACACCACGATCGTCGTTCCGCCCGGGGGCCAGGCCGTCTGCGCGAACGGCACTGCCCCACCCTGCCAATAGAGCCAATACCAATAGATAGAGTCCTGGAATCAGGGTGATTTTGCCGGGTCCGCCGCCATGCGGGCCTGATACATGACCTGGGAGGCGAAGAGCACGCCCCCCGGATCGATCGGCAGCCCTCCCGCATGCAATGCCCCTGCGACCCAGGTATTGCAGGTGTAGAAACCGTCGTAGCGCACGCGCGAGGCATAGAACACGCTGCCGGAATAGGGGCCGGCGCCATAGGGCGCGGGCAGATGTCCATGGTCGGTCGCCAGGCTGTTCCAGATCTTGTCGGCGATGGCATCGAAGCCTTCACGCGTCACCGGCAGCGCCACCACGTGCCCGGCGCCGAAAGCCGCGGCAGGAGAGGTGTTGAGCACCGTCACCAGAATGAGGCCGGGGTTCGGCAGGAGCGCGCCAAGCGCATCGCCGATGCCCTTGTGGCGCGCCAGCACGAAGGCCCGGTCGCCAAAACCGAAAGTAAGGGCCTGCGCGCCCGGATAGCGCGCGGCGAGTGCCGAGAGCGGCGGATCCAGGGCCGCTGCCTCGACTCCGATCTCGGTGTGCCAGCCGCGTCCGATCACATAGACCGTCTCCTCCGCCGGTCCTGCGTAGTGCGGCGCAGGCATCGTCGCGCAGCCGGCGAGCGCGAGCAGGCCGAGCAGGAGCATGGCCGGCGTTCGCCTCGATGTCCCTCCGCCTTTGGCCATGCGTCTCTGCATGCGTGCGGGCTGGGGCAAGAGTCCGGCGATTCCGGGGCGGGCCCGATCGGCGATGATCGTCGCCCCGTCGGTCGTCGCCCCGTCGGTCGTCGCTGCGTCGATCATCACTGCGTTGGTCATCACTGCGTCGATCATCACTGCGCCTTGGGCAAGGGACCGATGCGCTCTCGTGCGCAACCCTTGCGCCGCCCGAGCGGCTTGCGCATCTTCGCGTGGTGGCCGTGGCGATCGAGCTGCCGCGGCGGATGGAGGCAGGATGGACGGCGAGGCCGACCCAAGGCGCATCTATATTCACCAGCCTGAGGATTTCGCGGGCATGCGGGCTGCCGGCCGCCTTGCCGCCGAAGCCCTCGACATGATCACACCCTACGTCGTGCCCGGAGTCACCACGGCGGAGATCGATCGTCTCTGCCACACATTCATTCTCGATCACGATGCGGTGCCGGCGCCGCTCAATTATCGCGGCTATCCGAAATCAGTCTGCACCTCGATCAATCACGTCGTCTGCCACGGCATTCCGGGCGAGCGCCGCCTGCTCGACGGCGACATCCTCAATATCGACGTCACCGTCATCCTCAATGGCTGGCACGGCGACACCTCGCGCATGTATGTCGTGGGCCGTCCTTCCACCCGTGCCCGGATGCTGATCGACGTGACCTACACCGCCTTGATGGAGGGCGTCGCCGCGGTGCGTCCCGGCGCCACCTTCGGCGATATCGGCCATGCCATTCAGCGCTTCGTCGAAGCGCAGCGCTTCAGCGTGGTGCGCGATTTCTGCGGCCACGGCATCGGCCGCCGCTTCCATGAGCCGCCGAACGTGCTGCATTTCGGCCGCGCCGGCGATGGCCCGGTGCTGCGCCCCGGCATGTTCTTCACGATCGAGCCGATGGTGAATGCCGGGCGCCCGGAAGTGAAGATCCTCGATGACGGCTGGACGGCGGTGACCAGGGACCGCAGCCTCTCGGCCCAGTTCGAGCACATGGTCGGCGTCACCGAGACGGGCTGCGAGATTTTCACCCATTCCCCCGTGGGCTTCGAAAAGCCGCCCTATCTGACGAGCTGATTCCCGAGCCGCTCCGCGGCTGGTAGCTTCGCCCGGCCATGCCGAGCACCCTTCTGCCCCGCGACGAAGCCTCCAGCGAAGGCGGCGACGGGCCCGCCGATGGCGCGGCGGGCCATCGCGCGCGCATGCGGGCCCGCCTGCTCAAGGCCGGGCCGGATTCGCTCAACGATCAGGACCTTCTGGAAATGGTGCTCTTCCTTGCCTTGCCGCGGCGGGACACAAAGCCGATGGCCAAGGACCTGCTCTTCCGCTTCCAGAGCTTCGCCGCCGCCATCGCCGCGCCCGAGGCCGATCTCGCCCGCGTGCCGGGGCTCGGCGCGGCGGGGATCGCGGCGCTGAAGACGGTCCAGGCCGCCGCCCTTCGCCTTGCCCGGGCGGAGGTCGGCGAGCGGCCGGTGCTCAAGAACTGGGACGCGCTGATGGATTATCTCCATGCGCGCCTGGCCCGCGAGAAGACCGAGAAATTCCATGTCCTCTTTCTCGATTCCCGCAACCGCCTGCTCGCCGATGAGGAGCAGTCGCGCGGCACCGTCAATCACGCGCCCGTCTATCCGCGCGAGGTGGCGAAGCGTGCGCTCGAGCTCGGGGCCACGGCGCTGATCCTCGTGCACAACCATCCGTCCGGCGATCCCAAGCCCTCGCAGGACGACATCGCGATGACACGCAAGATCGCCGCCGTGCTCGGCGGTCTCTCGATCGTGCTGCACGATCACGTCATCGTCGGCAATGGACGCTGGGCGAGCCTCCGCCGCGAGGGCCTCCTCTAGCCCGCATTTCTCAAACTGGGCAGGTGCATCGGGGCTCTGATTGAGCGAAAGTACTTCTGCGACAAGAACTTAACGCGTTGCAGAGGAGGTCCCCG
>JASHVY010000129.1 GCA_030044345.1 Acetobacteraceae bacterium
CGATCTCCGCGCTCGCGGATTATGCGCCCGGCATCGAGGCCTGGACCGATGCCTATTACGGATTTCACGAGTGGATTGGCTTAGCCTGGTACCATCTGCGCCATTGAGAGCCCGCTTGGAAATGCGACTGTGGTGGTCGTCCGACTCACCGCAAGCCGCATTCTCAAACAGGCTCTCGGCAGAGACCGCGAGAGCTACAGCTCTCTGTCCCGACCCGCGCGGGGCTCCACCCGCTTGCCAAACCATTCGGAAAGCACGCCGGCGATCAGGGCGGCGATCAGCGCCTTTTCCGGGGCGGCACGAACCGTCCCCGCAACCAGGCGCAGCGCGGCCATCACCAGTTGCTCAGGTCCCAGGGGCTGCTCCTTGCGCCGCCGCCCCGAAGCCACCAGCAGAAGCAGCAACGCCAGGAGCACGAGGATTGCCCCGAGCACGGCCGCGGCGGCGGACGGGGCCAGGAGCCGCGTGAGCCCGAGATAGGCCGCCGCGAGAAGAAAAAGCACCCCCACCCCGGCCACGAGCCCGGCGACGAGCACGAAGCCGAGGCGCCTCAGCAACATCGGGGATGGGCGCCGCCGGGCCTACTTGCGCAGGATCTGTGCGGCGAGCAGCCCGACCCCGAAGGCCACCGCAAGGCTGGTCAGCGGGTGCTCCTGCACTTTGCGGTCGATCTCGTGGAGAACTTCCTTGCTCTGGCCCTTCGCATCGGCGGCGAGCTTCTCCACCTCGGCCTGGAGCGCTGCGAACCGGCCTTCGGCCGCTTCCTTGACGCCCGCGAAATGCTCCGAAGCCTCGGAGCTGAGCAGCTTGCGGATGCTCGCCAGCTCTTCGCGCAGCTTCTCGAACTCGGCGCGGATCACGCCCGGGTCCGCCGTTTCGTTCATGTTCATATCCGCCATGATCGGTCTCCTCCGCTCAAGGGGAAAACCTATCACGTCGGTGGCCCCGAAAGGGATGTCAACCTTCTCGGCTTTGCCGAAGTCAGCCTGCGAGGCTGCTCTCGATCCAGGCCTTGAGGCGGCCCTTCGGCGCCGCGCCGATCTGGGTCGCGGCAGGCTTGCCGTCCTTGAAGATGATCAGGGTCGGGATGCCGCGCACCGCGTAGGTGTTCGGCGTCACCGGATTCTCGTCGATATTGACCTTGGCGACCGTCAGCCGCCCGGCGAATTCACCCGCCAGCTCCTCGAGCGCTGGCCCGATCACCCGGCACGGGCCGCACCATTCGGCCCAGAAATCGACGAGCACCGGCCCTTGGGCGGCCAGCACGTCGGTGGCGAAGCTCTGATCGGTAACGGCCTTGGTGTTGTCGCTCATGGCGCGAATCCTGCCTCCGAAGTCGGATCGAGCAAATGGGCAGCCGCAGGTTGCGGTCAAGCCGGGGACGAATTCGCCCCGTCTCTGCCTGGGTTGTGCGGATCGAGGAGCGCATCGGGCAGGATGTCCACGCGCAGCGCCTCGGTCCAGACCAGCGCCGCGATCACCGCGTGGTCCGGGAAAACGCCACGCAGCACCGCGCGATAGGAAGCGAGCTGGCGAAGATAGAGCGGGGGTGTCTCGGCGAGCGTCGCCGGCGGGCGGCGGTTGGTCTTGAAATCGACGAAGAGGACGCGATCGGGCAGCACCGCGAGCCGATCGACCAAGCCGCCGACCACATGCCCGCCGATCACGCCGGTGAGCGGCACCTCGGCCCGCCCGGATGGCCCGAACAGGAGGGCGAGCTCCGGGTGGGCGAGCACACCGAGCACCGCTTCGGAGAGCGCGGCGGCCTCCCCCGCTTCGAGCCCCTGGCCCGGGCGGGCAAAGAAATCCCGCGCCGCCTCGGCGCGCCGCACCGCCGGCACGGAAGGCAAATGCTGGAGCGCGGCATGCACCAGCGTGCCGCGCCGGAACCGTTTCCCCGCCGGGTCGCGGAGCGCGAGCGGCGACCCCGAGGCAGGCGGCGTGCCAAGCTCCACCCCCTCCGGCTGGCTCGGGGCGAGTGGGGTGGGCCGGGCCGGCTCAGCCGGCGGCGGCAGCGCCCGCCAGTCCGGCGCGCTTCCCGCCCATGCGGGCAGCGGGGCCGTTTCGCGGCCGACGGCAGCCCGCTCCCTTTCCGGCGCCGCACGCTGCCGCGCGGCGAAGCGCAAATATTCGCCGCCCCATTCGCCGCGGAACGGCAGCCGCTCAGGATCGAGCCGGGCGAAGCCCTGCTCCACCAGCCGATACCAGCACCCATCGGAGAGCGCGCTCCGCATCTCCCAGCCGGCCACCACCAGCCGGTCCTCGGCGCGGGTCAGCGCGACATAGAGAAGCCGGTTATGCTCCTCGATCGCGGCCTGCCTTCGCCGCGCGGCGAGCCTGTCGATCGCCCGGCAGCGAAATTCGCGGCTGGGCGCGTAGAGCGGCAGTTCCGCGCCGGTGAGTGGATCGGCGCCGTAAAATAGCGTCTCGTTCTCGGGCGGCAGGCCGGTCGTGTCGGGCAGGATCACCAGCGGTGCCTGCAACCCCTTGGCCCCATGCACGGTCATCACCCGCACCATCCCGCCGGGACCCTCCGCCTGCCGCTCCACCTCCGCGCCGGCCCGCCCGATCCAGTGCAGGAACCCTTGCAGCGAGGGCACATTGGTTTCGGCATGGCGCAGCGCGGCGCTGAGCAGCTCGTCCACCGGCTCGGCGGCTTCCACGCCGAGGCGCGCATAGAGCCGCGCCCGCCCGCCGAGCGGGCCGAGCGCCTCGGCGAGCAGGGCATGCGGGCTCGCGTAGTCGACGCGCCCGAGCAATGTTGCGAAGAAGTCCCGCGCCGCGCGCCAGGCCGGCCGCTCGCCCGCACGGGCGCCGAGCGTTTCCGCAAGCGTGGCCCGGCGTCCAGGGCAGAGCGCGAGCAGATCATCATCCGTGAGGCCGCCCAAGGGGCTCACCAGAAAGTTCGCGAAGGTCAGGTCATCTTCGGGCAGAAGCAGCGCGTGGCAGAGCGCGAGCAGATCCTGCACGGCCGGCTCCTCGGTCAGAAGCAGCCGGTCGAGCCCCGCCACCGGCACGCCCTGCGCCTTCAGCGCCCGGACCAGCGCGCGGGTGAATTCGTTTCGTCTTCGCACCAGGA
>JASHVY010000130.1 GCA_030044345.1 Acetobacteraceae bacterium
AGCGTCGGGCAAAGGATAGCGGAAGTAGCGATGGTCGCCGCTGCCCCAGGTGCCCTGTTCGGCGACCGGAGGTGTATGAGAAAGCCGAGGGTCTGAAAAGAGCCCGACCATCGCCTCGCATTGAGCTGTCGACAGCAGCTCAGACAGGACTGCGGCACCAAATTTGTTCAAATCTTCCGAGACGCGGTCCCAAGGATGTTGTTCGCAGCGCGCGACATATTGTTCTGTCACCATATCATCCGTGGCGAACTCAGACTGAGCATTCATGATCGGTCTATCGTCTACCTTAATCAAGCGTCACGGAGAGAAAGTTGGTCGGAAGGCTATGCCCTTGGGGCAATCGATTACTTCTGCGAATGCTTGATGGCACTCCGAATCTTGCTTTCAAATTGCGGTTAGAATCATGACGCGACGGGCATGGTTTCCTGCGACCGGTCGCCCGACCTGCTGCGCTCAACAACCAACTAGGACTTCAGGTTCACCGCGATGGCTAAGTGAAACAGTCAATCTGCCGACGGCGATGATCGTGCGTTCTACTGCCGAGGCGAGTTCACTATTTTATGGCGTCTTCGCGAGCAACTCGAGGCCCAGACTCGTTGATACTATCGAAATGAATGATTGTAGGATCCACTCCTCGTGGAATCCAGACAGGACAATGTCGTCATTGTCGATCAGACGAGCAGTCGCGGTCCACGTCGCTGTCAGCTCTACTACACCACGGCCGCTCGGTAGAGTTGATAACGTCCGCATCCCTCAGACGCATCTCTAATACCGGAATCGGAACTCGAAAATGCTCCGCAACCTCTTGGGTTAGTCGCCCCCGCAGGGACGGGTCCGTAAGCAGAAAGAGGGGCAACAGAATAGCGCGCGCGTCATGCCGAACCAACGCCGCTGTGTAATCGTCCGAGATCGCGTCAACGTCTGCGCTTCCGGTTAATCTAAAGGCGGATATCCTGAGTGCGTCCGCGTAGCGCTCTCCACACGACTCAACCTTGGATTGTTCATCTGACTTCCAGGGTTCCAACTTATAGAATTTAGCGATCGACCCGATGTCGACGGGAGCCGACTCTAGCAGGTGAAGGATATCTGTGCGCGGATCAACAAAAAACATGAAAATGCCTCATGTTACGACTTGCTTGTTCTCATGATTGATTTCGATAAGGCCGTCAAGACGCGGAAACAAGGATCTGGATCCCATGAATTTCCTTCGTCAGCTGTGCCTAGTAGCGCCGCGGGAGTACCGAAATGCAGGACAGACGGATATATCCTCATATGCGTCAGGCGTTCCATCGAGGTAGCATCGCATTCCTTGGCTGCTCGCTCAGCGGGGCGCCATCCGAATCTTGTCTTCAAACTCAAATTTTCTATTTTCAGTCCAGATTGGCGTGTGTAAGTCATTCATTGCAATAGCCGCTCGGGTACGGCCTTTGCTGAGGCCGTGGCGCAGGTTCATGCGGTAGCTGCCCCGAGTGCCGAGCACGAGACTGCTCTCCCGAGTGTCGCCCTGTCCAATGGTATTCGTGGCAATAAGTCCAAAGCAACTACCCGGCCGCAATAATGCGAACGCTCGTCGAAAGAAGTGAGCCACGAGATCTGCGTTGCCGTGCGCTCCCTCGTGCAGCTCCTGCAAGCTAGTAGGCGTCCAGTCGAATGCCGGCCCGAAAGGGCGCTTGGAAGAGGTCGCGGTCGGCCGCGGTCGCCGTTCCCCAGCGGATGGTTCGGAGATAAGCCGCAAACACGACGGGGTCGTCGGTACCGCTTTTAGCGAGCGCCTCCCAGCCCTCGTCGCCCAGACGCTCCGCATCGAGTTCAGCGGCCCAAACGATCTCCGTCGTCTCGCCTTGGGCATCGTCGTCCACGCATGCGACCTGCAGGGCGGAAAGGCCACCGCCAAGGTCCCGTTCACCCTCCACCAGCCAGCGCCGCCCGCGGAGGTGAACAAAATCGCCCGGCCCAATTCCTGTCTCGCTCATTGACATTCTTCGCTCACCGCTCTCCTGGTTCTGGCAACTATCCGACCGCCCACTCAATGCCGCGGGCGCATCCGGGGACAGAAGGAGGAGAGCGGTCCCACGGCCGTGACCATGAATTGCACGGAGTGCAAAATCGAAGGTTTGGGGCAGGCTCGTCCGGACAGGGTGGCGCAGTCACTCTAGTTCTCGCAGGTGCCGGAGATCGTCGAGAAGGCGCGTGCCTGCGTCCAAGGCAGCCGCGGCCGCGTCTGCCGAAACATCGACCCCATGCGTCGCCGCATTCAGAACGCGGAGCGTCTCGCCAAAGGCTGCCGCGCTTTGCGGCAAGCCGCGGACCTGCACCAGCCGTTCGAGCATGGACCTAATTGAGGGCGGGCCGTCAGAAGCACCGTGCTGTTGTGTCAGCCGCCGCAGCATGCGCTCGATGTCGATCCGCAGCTTGACCAGCGCCAGGAGCGGGTACTCGCGGGCCAGGTCGGCCGGGGTCGGCAAGTCGGCCTCGAGCTGCTTGGGCAGTTGCGGCGACACGCGATAGGCCGCGACGCCGAGGGGTTTGGCGCTGTCGCGGAGGGCGTATTCGACGATGACCTCGTTGCGGCCCTTGCACAGGATCAGCCCGATCGTCGGGGCGTCGGCCGGGTGCCGCAGCAAATCGTCGACGGCCGACAGGTAAAAGTTCATCTTGCCCGCGTACTCGGGCTTGAAGTCGTCGACCTTGAGATCGATGACGACGAAGCAGCGCAGGCGCAGGTGATAGAAGAGAAGATCGAGATAGAAGTCCCGATCGCCGATCTCGAGGTGGTACTGGCTGCCGACAAAGGCAAAGCCTTTGCCGAGTTCGAGAAGAAGTGCGCGCAGGTTGTCGAGCAGGCCCCGCTCGAGCTCTCGCTCCGAGATGTCGGCTGCGGCGGCCAGGAACTCAAAATCGTACGGGTCCTTCAGCAGCTCGCGGGCAAGGTCCGATTGCGGGCTGGGCAGGGTTTGGGCAAAGTTGGTCGGCGCCTTGCCGGCGCGGTCGATGAGGTGTCCCTCGATCTGGTGGGCCAGGACGGCCCGGCTCCAGCCGTGCTTGACCGCCTGGCTTGCGTACCAGGCGCGCTCCTCGGGCTGCTTGAGGGCTTCCAGCAGGCGGATATTATGGCCCCAGGGCAGTTGTGCAACAAGCTGTTGCACGATTGCCGTGTCCGGCCAGGCCTCGGCGAACGCCCGCATATATTTCAGGTTGCGCGGCGAGAGGCCGGTCATATCCGGAAAATCTCGCCTTAAGTCGCGAGCAAGGCGATCGATGACCGCGGTCCCCCAGCCTTCCGCGGACTGGCGGTGCAAAATGTCGCGGCCGATCTCCCAATAGAGCAAGATCAGTTCCCGGTTGACGCTGACCGCGGTGCGCAGGCGGGCATCGCGGATCCGCGTTTTCAGCGCGGCCAGCAAGTCGGGATAGGTTTGCGGTATCGGCAGAGACTCGGCCATGGGCTGTAACTAGCAGTCCCGCGCCGCTTCGGCACGGTTTGGCGCGGGATTTGCATCGGCGCCGCGCGTGCCATCCACAATGGAGCGCAAGGCAGATCTGGATGCCCGCACGACGGCGTGCAGATGCGCCATCGCCTCCTCGAGCGCGGTGTAATCGAATTCCCGGCGCTCGATCGGGGACAGCGGCGGCGGCAGCGGGGGCATATCTTCCGGCACATCCTCCGCGATCTCGTAGCGCGGTCGGCCGGGACCACGGCTCGGGTCCGGCCGATAGGGCGGCTGCACCACGTGCCGCAGCGGCGTCATGCCGTGCAGCCCGAACAGCCGGCGCTTGGAGCGATGCGTCACCTCGATCGCGATTTCCGCCGCCTGCAGCGCGTCGAGGATACGGATGGCGCTCTTGACCGCGATGCCGAGGATACGGGCCAGCGTGGTCGCGGAGAGCACTGGGGCCGCCGCCAGCAGGTCGACGGCTGCGGTAACGTGCGAATCCTTGCGGCGGCCGGCAATGCCATGCCGGGCCTCGAACCAGGCGCGCTCCATGGTGTAGAGTAGGTCGAGGCCATCCGCCGCCTCGCGGTCGATCGCCTTCAAGAAGGCCGGCAGCCACGCGTCCATCTCCCAGTCCTGCTCAGACCCGAGCGAAGCGGCGCCGGTCAGCGGGATGGGCATCCGCAGCAGGCCGCGCTTGCGCCAGAACCGGATCATCGCCGACCGCATCGCGGGCCGCGTTTCGCCGGTCTGGATCCACTCCCGCAAGCCTTGCCCGGCGGCGATCAGCGGCGGCAACGACGCGGGCTGCATCGCCAGCATCGCTTCGGCGCGCTGCACCTCGCCCTCCTGATCGAAATCCGGCTCGACGATCCACTGGTGCAGGGTCAGGGCGGTTCTAGCTTTCTCCAGGATGTCGCCGCGGTCGATGATGCGCAAATAGGGGTCCATGCGCAGGCGCAGGCCTTCGAGGGTCGCGGCGAGGTGCCACGGGTCGATGAGCTGCCCGTCGACCGCAGCCTGGCGGCGGACGGACTCGAGGCGGGTGCGGTAGAGGAAGGCCTGGGCCAGGGGATGGCCGGCCAGCGCCTGGTCGAGCCGGGCGATGGCGGCGGCAGCGCCAGCAAGCGCGGCCGCGAGCACCATCGGGTCCGGTGGCTCGGTTCGGGTCAGGCCGTCGAGCGGCGCCCGGTCGAAGCCGTCCGCCACCATCAGCGGCACCCGCTGGCGGGTGGGCGATCGGCGGTGGGATGGGCGCGCGTCGCGGTCACGCAAAAGACTCCATGAGATCAAGCTGGTACACGTACAGTGACAAATAATGCCATGATCTGTCAAATGACCGACTTATTTTCCCAGAAGCCCCTGCCTCGCTTCTGCGGCGTCACCTACCTCCGATAATTGGACTTGTCGGATGAATGGCTCAGCGCGGGTCCAGAGCGGCCATTTGGGCCGCTTAAGCCGCCCTGAGCCCGGCTGCAGGCCGCAAATCGCGTCAAAATCGGCCAAGTTGGCCTTCCCAACGGCCCGAGGCCCCTCCCCTTCCCCGGCTACCCGCGAGATGGCCTCTCCAGAACGGGCTATTGGCCACCTCTGCAAACGACCATTTCCGAAGACCTTGTGGAATTGTAAAATTGGCTCGAACAGCGCCCAAAGGCCCATGCCCCCTCCCCTCCCTGCCTCCGCCGGCCGCCTGATCGGCTATGCTCGCGTTTCCAC
>JASHVY010000131.1 GCA_030044345.1 Acetobacteraceae bacterium
GATTCTCGAATATGCGCGAAGCAACAATTTCACGCACATCATCATCGCCCAGCCGCGGCGATTCCGCTGGCTCGCCGCGATCTGGAGCTCGGTGACCGACCATCTGCTCCGCCATGCCGGCGAGATCAGCGTGCATGTGATCGCGGCAAAGGATGAGGAGAAGCCTCCGGCGGAGAGCTGGTTCGAGCGGTCGGGCGAATCTGTCCGCCCGGTGGCGTGGGCAGGAAGCCTCCTGGTCGTGGGCGCCGCACTCGGGCTTTCGCTTCTGCTGCACGATGTGGTGGGCATCGCCGACGTGGCGGAGGTGTTCCTGGCCGCTGTGATGGCAGCAGCGGTGACGTGGGGGCTTTGGCCGTCCCTGCTCGCCTGCCTGATGAGCGTGCTTGCGTTCAATTTCTTCTTTCTGCCCCCGCTCTATACCTTCACGATCTCCGATCCCGCGAACATCGTCTCGCTTTTCTTCTTTCTGGCCGTGGCGCTGATCGCAAGCCAGCTTGCGGCGCGGGTGCGCGCGCAGGCGGTGGTGGCGCGCGGCCGGGCGCGGACGACCGAGGAGCTCTATGCCTTCAGCCGCAAGCTCGCAGTGGCGGTGACGCTCGATGATCTGCTGTGGGCGACCTGTCATCAGATCGCACGCATGCTCAAAGTGCGCGTGGTGCTGTTGCTGCCCGAGGGAGAAAAGCTCACGGTACGTGCGGGCTATCCACCGGAGGATCGGCTGGACGAGGCCGATGTCGCGGCGGCGACCTGGAGCTGGAAGCACAATCGCGAGGCCGGGCGAGGGGCGGACACGCTGCCGGGAGCGCGGCGGCTCTTCGTGCCGATCGAGACCGGGCGGAGCGTGCTCGGAGTGGTCGGGCTCGACCGTGACGCGCCGGGCTCCTTGCTCGGACCGGACGAGCGGCGGCTGCTCGACTCGCTCACCGGCCAGGCCGCGCTGGCGATCGAGCGGATCATGCTCGTCTCCGACCTCGACCGGGCACGGCTCGCGGCCGAGAGCGAGCGGCTGCGGACGGCGCTCCTCACCTCGATCTCGCATGATCTGCGCACGCCGCTCGCGACCATCCTCGGCTCCGCGACGAGCCTGACGGCGGAGGGGGCGAAGCTCGAGCCTCGGACCCAGGCCGAGCTGCTCGGCCTCATTCGCGACGAGGCGGAGCGGCTCAACCGTTTCATCGGCAACCTGCTCGATATGACGAAGCTCGAGGCCGGCTCGCTCGCCCCGAACCGGGTGCCGACCGACATCGCCGATGCGATCGGCACGGCGTTGGCGCGGGCCGATCGGATCCTGGCGCGGCACCGCGTGGAAGTGGCGATCGAGCCCGACTTGCCGCTCTTGTCGCTGGATGGCGTGCTGCTCGAGCAGGTGCTGATCAATCTCCTCGACAATGCGGCGAAATATGCGCCGGCGGGCTCACGGATCGGGATCGCTGCGGGGCGCGAAGATGGGGCGGTGCGCATCGCCGTGCGCGACGAGGGGCCGGGTATTCCGAGGGAGGATCTCGAGCGTATCTTCGAGAAATTCTATCGCGCGCAGCGGTCGGACCGCCGGCCCGCCGGAACCGGGCTCGGGCTTGCGATCTGCCGCGGCTTTGTCGAAGCCATGGGCGGGACCATCCGGGCGGCGAACCGGACCGATCGGTCGGGCGCGGTCTTCACCATGAGCTTTCCAGCGGAGCCCGTCAGCTCATGAGCCCGCCAGGTTCGGCCGCGATGCGTGTGCTGGTGGTGGATGACGAGCCGGCGATCCTCCGCTTCCTACGGGCCGGACTGGGCAGCCAGGGCTATGGCGTGGTAGAGGCGAAGACGGCAGCCGAGGCGCTGGCCGCGGTCAGGAGGAAGGCAGCGGATCTCGTCGTGCTCGATCTCGGCCTGCCGGACCGTGACGGGCTCGATCTCATTCCCGCGCTCAGGGCTGCGGATGCGGGCCTGCCGATCATCGTGCTTTCGAGCCGCAGCGACGAGCGGGCCAAGGTGGCAGCGCTCGATAGCGGGGCGGATGATTACGTCACCAAGCCGTTCGGGATGGAGGAGCTGCTTGCCCGCATCCGCGCCGCGGATCGGCACCGGCTGGCGCAACAGGGGGAGCTGCCGGTGTTCCGCAGTCGCGGGCTGGCGGTTGATCTGGTGCGGCGGATCGTCACCGTGCGCGGGGAGGAGATCAAGCTTTCGCCGCGCGAATGGGACCTGCTGCGTCTTCTGATCGCCCACGCGGGCAAGGTGCTCACGCATCGCTTCCTTTTGCGCGAGGTCTGGGGCGGAGAGACGGACGTGCAATATCTCAGGATCTATGTGCGGGCGCTCAGGCAGAAGATCGAGATGGACCCGGAACGGCCGCAGCTCCTTCTGACCGAGACCGGCGTCGGCTATCGGCTGCGGGCGGCGGACGAGCCGGAGGTGCCCAGGCCCGTAACGGAAGGGCCCGCAGCGAAGTGACGGGCGGCCAGGAATGGAGCTGAGCGAGCTTCTGGCGCCGGAACGCGTGATCGCCGATCTTGCCGTTTCGGACAAGCGGGCGTTGCTCGTGGAGCTTGGGCGACGGGCAGGCGCACTGCTTCGGATGCCGGGGGCCGAGATCGCCGCAGCGCTCGAAAGCCGCGAGCAGCTCGGCTCGACGGGTCTGGGGCGCGGATTCGCGTTGCCGCATGCGCGGCTTGAGGGGCTGGATCGGTTCTTCGGCATGTTCGTCCGCCTGGCGCGGCCGATCCCTTTCGATGCGATCGACGACCAGCCGGTTTCGCTCGTCTTCCTGCTGCTGAGTCCGGCCGACTCGGGCAGCGAGCATCTCGCCGCGCTGGCCGCGATCTCGCGCCGGATGAGCGATGCGGAGGTGGTACGGCAGCTCGGCTCGGCCGCCTCGGCGGCCCGGCTTTTCGCCACTCTCGTCGGCGGCGATGGCCAGCGCGCCGCATGATCCCACGCGAAAAAGGAGGGAAAAATGGAGGAAACGAGCCAAGGGACGAGCCAGGGGACGGATCCGGGCGCGGTATTCGACGCCCATGTGAAAGCCGAGTTCGTCGATCGCGACCTCGAGGCGACCATGGCGACCATGGTGGCGGAGCCGCACCTGACGCATGTGCCGGTGCTGACCGGGGGCACCGGCGGGGCCGAGGTCAGACATTTCTATGGGACGCACTTCATCGGCCATTGGCCGCCGGATACCAAGACGACGCTGATCTCACGGACCATCGGGCAGGGGCGCGTGGTCGATGAGTTCATCCTCTCCTTCACCCACACGGTCGAGATCGACGCGATGGCGCCGGGGATCGCGCCCACAGGGCGCAAGGTGGAGGTGCCAACCATCGTCGTCTGCGGGTTTGAGGGCGACAAGATCACCTATGAGCATATCTACTGGGACCAGGCGAGCGTCCTGGTGCAGCTTGGCGTGCTGCCCACGGAAGGGCTGCCGGTATCAGGTGTTGAGCAGGCACGGCGGCTGCTCGATCCGACGCACGAGACGAATGCGCTGATCCGCAAGGCGCATCGCACCCGATA
>JASHVY010000132.1 GCA_030044345.1 Acetobacteraceae bacterium
GGCGGACGAGATGTTCGCAAGCCTTGGCAAGCTCGCCGCCCTGCCGGACGATACCCTGATCTGCTGCGGCCACGAATATACCGAGCAGAACGGGCGCTTCGCCCTCTCTGTCGATCCCGCGAATCCGGCTCTGCTGCGGCGGATGGAGGAAGTCCGCCGCCTCCGAGGGGCCGGAGTGCCGACGCTGCCGGCGCGGCTCGCCGAGGAACGGGCTGCCAACCCCTTTCTCCGGGCTGTCTCCGCGGTGGATTTTGCGCGCCTGCGCGAGGCGAAGGATGTCTTCCGGGGATAGATTTTCGATGAGCCGCTTTCGCGGAATGGTTTTCTTTCGGCACGCGGAGACCGTGCGATGGACGTTCTCCCGGCTTCGGCTCCCTGGAGCGCGGTGATCGGAAGTCATCACGCTCTCGTTTTGTTTTCCCGATCAATTTCATGGCGCCGCCCCCCCTCGGGCTTTCTCTTGGGCTTTGGCGGGCCGCTTCTCGCCGGGGTCCCCGTCGCGGGGTGTCCCGATTCCGCCGGACCCCATATTGATCCGGCTCCGGCCAGGCCGCCGGGCCCACCGCGTTTGGCGCAAATCGTGCAGATCGGTGCAAATTATGCCAAATGGGACTGGCCAAAGTGTTGCGGCCATGACAGGATGTGCTGGGTTGTCCGTGTCGACCCACGAATGAACCAACCAACAAGGAGGAAATGCAATGACGCTCCGCGAACAGCTCAGAGCGGGAGTCGCCAGTCTTGCGCCGCTGGCGCTTGGCCTCTCGGCCGTCGTCTGGCTAGGTGCCGGAACGGCCCTTGCACAGGATACGCCGACCGCCTCGGAGTTCCTGAACGCTGCGACGGATACCGCGAACTGGATCCTTCCGGCGAAGAGCTATTCCGGAAACCACTATACGGATGCGACGCAGATCAATCCGGGGAATGTCGGGGGTCTGCATCTCGCCTGGAAGACGACGCTCGATGATCCCGGCCCGATGGAAAACTCACCGATCGTCTACAATGGCACGATGTACGTCACCACGGCGCATGATCACGTGTACGCGCTGGATGCCGCGACGGGCAAGGTGAAGTGGGGATTCACCGATAACCCGCATGTCATTTCCTTCGCTGCCAACCGGGGTATAGGGCTGCTGGACGGCAACGTCTATCTCGGCACGCTGGACGGCCACCTGATCGCACTGAATGCAGAAACCGGGCAGAAAGTGTGGGACAAAGTGACCGTGGCTGACACGGCCAATTCCTTCTACACGATGGCGCCGGTTCCCTATCACGATCCCAATAGCGGGCGCGACGAGCTTCTGGTCGGCGTGTCGAACGGTGACTGGGGCGGCATTGGCGACATCACCGCCTACGACCCGAAGGATGGCAGCGTGATCTGGAGCTGGCAGACCATTCCCGGCCCCGGCCAGCCCGGCCATGACACCTGGGGGGGCGACTCCTGGAAGCGGGGCGGCGCGTCGACCTGGGGGGGCGTGACCATCGATCCCTCCACGCAGACGATCTTCCTCAACCTCGGCAATCCCTCGCCCGATTTCCTGGCCAGCGCACGACCGGGCGACAATCTCTACTCGAATACGATGGTTGCTCTCGACATTTCGAGCGGCCAGCCGAAACTGAAATGGTACCATCAGTTCATCCCGGCCGATACGCATGACTGGGATCCGCCGATGCAGCCGATCCTGTTCACGGGGACGGTCGGCGGGAACTCAGAGCAACTGGTCGCAACCGGTGACAAGGCGGGCAATGTCTGGATGCTCGACGCCGGCACCGGCAAGCTCGTCGACCATACCGTGGTTTCCTTCCAGAAAGGGCAGGACACGCCGCCGTCGCTCACCGGCAACTATGCCTGCCCGAACACGATCGGCGGTGTGGAGTATCAGGGCGGTTCCTTTGATCCGGCCACCAACACCGTCTTCCTGCCGAGCCAGAATGAGTGCGGGTTCTGGACGTCCAACAAGGAGGCCGTCTATATCGCCGGCCAGTTCTATCTGGGCGGCGCGTTCCCGAAGCTGGTCGGGCCTGACACGGGACAGATGAACGCGATCGACGTCTCGTCGGGAACGTTCAACTGGCGCCACTATTTCGATCTGCCGAACTATGGCGGCGCGCTCACCACGGCATCCGGCCTGGTCTTCTCCGGCAATCTCGGCGGGACCGAGAATGCCTTCAACACCAAGACTGGCGATATTCTGTGGAGTTATGATACGGGCGGCTATATCCAGGCGCCGACCGAGGCCTATGAAGTGAACGGCCAGGAATATATCGTCCTCGCCTCGGGAGCAGCCGGCAACACGGCGATTCCCGAGCTGCCGGCGACCGGCCAGCCATCGGTCATCAGTGCCTTCACGCTCAAGTAAGTCGTCCGATCAGGAAAGCAGGTAAGACTGTCATAATGCAATCAATGACTTCGAACTTCCTCGTACCGGCCCGGGTTACCGGGCCGGCCTTTTTTCTTCTGGTTGCCTCTCTGTTGACGAGCGCCGTCATTCCGATGCCGGCGCGAGCCGCTGCGATGAGCGATCATCAGACGGCTGTTGCCGCTCTCTCCGATCTGCAAGCCGCGATTGGGGAAATCGTGCGTGTGGACCAGAGCTATTCCACCGACAAGCATGTCTATTATCGGGCAAGCCAGCGCGCGATCAATGCGCTGGAAGGCGTGCGTGGCCCTGAGTATGTGGCGACGGTCGGGACATCGGGCGATGCGGCGGGAGCAATCGGTCATATCGATGCCTTGCTTGATCGCAAGGAAACGCCGGTTTGGGCGGCTTCGCTGGATGGCGCAGAGGCGAATATACGCGCGGCCGTCGCGCATCTGGCGGATTCGCGGCACGCACATGAGCTGATGGACTATGAGCTCTCTGTCTCGCGGGCGCTTGCCTATCTCCTGGTCGCCCGGGGCGGCCCGACCGAGCTTGGCGTGTTCGGCGGGATGGAGGGCGTGCTCGCCAGCACCGTCCTCGGCGTTCCCGATGGAGCAACCATCGCGGATGGTTGCGCAGCCCCATCCACCGCGCCGTCCTACGGAGTTCATGGCGGCTACATCGCCTGGGTCGCGGTGCCGGCGGGCGAGGGGGCCCACGCGCTCGAGGAGAGTGCCGGAGAGACATCCGTGATCGTGCGGAACGGCATGATCATCCTGCCGACGGCTGCGGCTTCCACGGTGGCGAAGGCGTGCAACAGCCATGCCGCGATCGAGCCGACCCCGGCCTCGCCGCCGCAACGGATGGCGGCGAACGCGCTTCCCGGGCCTGCGGATCCCGGGGCCGCGTCCCCAGCCCCCGCGAGCAGTTCGGCGGTGAAGCCCGCGCCGGCGAATGCCGTGCCCGCGAACACGGCTTCGGCGCAGGCCGCGCCGGCAAGCGCGGATGGCCCCCCTCCCGCGCTCTATACCAAGGAGCAGGCTGAGGCCGGCGCCGAGCTCTTCGCCTCGAAATGCGTTGCCTGCCATGGCTCGAATCTACAGGGCACGGCCGCGCCGTCGGTGGCAGGCAATGATTTCCTGGTCAATGCGAAGAAGAACGGCTGGACCCTCCAGGCTCTCCGCTACCTCGTCACGCAGGATATGCCCTTCAACGCGCCAGGTACGCTTTCTGCCTCCCAATATGCCGATGCGCTCGCATTCCTGCTTGCCTCGAATTGCTATCCGGCGGGCAATACTCCGTTCCCGACAACGGATGAGCCCGTCTTCGCGAATATCAAGCTCGGGCCGGTCCCGGGCCCGCATCCGGACCAGAACAGTTTCGGCGTCTGCCCGAATAGCTGAGTCTCTTTTCAGGCCTCACGCGCGATCGTTCGCCCGAGCCGCTCCAGCGCCTCGCGCAGTGCCCCTTCCGGAAAAGAATCCAGCCGCGCTCTGAGGGCTTCCTCGACCTCCGGCCCTATTGTCCTCGCTGTCGGGGGCCGAGGTGAGGGGGAGAGGGGAACCTGATGGAAGCGAAGCCTCGTGACGAGCGAACGGCCCAGATGAGTATTGATCCGTTCGATGAGCTTCGGCGCGAGATGCTGAAGCTCGAGCGCGACCGGACCGGCGCAGGCGAGCGAGAGCGTGCCCGCGACGCAGCGCTCGGGCGCCGTGACTGAAGCGAGCGCAGGCCCGACGATGGCTTCCCAGTCGGCCAGCAATCGGGCAGCGGCGGGCGAGCGCCGGCGGAACGCCGGGCCCGTGATGGCGGGCAGCAGCGCCGCGATCGGCCGCGGGCCATAAGGGTGCCGAGCCTCCTTCTTGTCCGCCTCCTTCTTGTCCGTTATCCCCGCTGAAGCCATACCGTTCTTCGTGTCCTCCTCCTCGCTCTCGGACGCCGCGAGCCTGCTCCACTGGTATGATCGACACCGGAGGGATCTTCCCTGGCGCGCGCCGCCCGGAATCCCGCCGGACCCCTACCGCGTGTGGTTGAGCGAGATCATGCTCCAGCAGACCACGGCGGCTGCGGTCGTACCCTATTTCGCCCGCTTCATCGAGCGCTTCCCGAGCTTCGCCGCACTCGCCGCCGTGCCGGAAGCAGAGGTGCTGGCCGCCTGGGCCGGGCTTGGCTATTACGCGCGCGCCCGCAACCTTCACCGCACGGCCCGCATTGTCGCCGCTCAGGGCTTGCCGCGCACGCCGGAAGCACTCGCGCGCCTGCCCGGCATCGGCACCTACACGGCCGCCGCCATCGCTGCGATTGCGTTCGGTGTTCCGGTGGTGCCGGTGGACGGCAATGTCGTCCGCGTGCTGGCGCGCCGCCACGCCATCACCGAGTCTTTGCCGGGGGCGTTGGCGCTCATTCACTCCGCCGCGCAGGCGCTCGCCGCCGATCCGTCCGTTGCCTCTCGCGCTGGAGATTTTGCGCAAGCGCTCTTCGATCTCGGGGCGACGATCTGCCGGCCCGCAGAGCCTGGCTGCGTGCTCTGCCCTTGGACGAGGGCTTGTCGCGCGCGCGCCGCCGGCATTGCCGCGAGCCTGCCGCGCAAAGCCCCGAAGCCAGTGCGCCCGCATCGCTATGGCGCGCATTTCTGGCTGGCCGATGATGCTGGGAACGTCCTGCTCCGACGCCGCCCGGCCTCCGGGCTGCTTGGCGGCATGACCGAGCTGCCCGGCACTGCCTGGCGTTCCGATCCCTGGCCAATCGCGGAGGCGCTGAAGGCGGCGCCGATGAAGGCCACCTGGCATCCGCTCGGCGAAGTGCGGCACGGATTCACGCATTTCACGCTTTCGCTCTCCGTCTTCGCCGCCCATGTGCGGCACATTCGCGCGGACGGATTTCTCTGCCCGGCCGCCGCGCTTGCAGATGAGGCCTTGCCTTCGGTCATGCGCAAATGCGTCCGTCTTGCAGAGCAAGCCTCGCCCGGCAGGGCGCGGCCTGGCATGCTCCTGCCATGACATTCCTCGCACCCGAACTCCTCAGTCCGGCCGAGATGGGCAAGGCCGACGAAGCCACGATCGCGGGCGGGGTGCCGGGAATCGTGCTCATGGAGAATGCCGGGCGGGCGGTCGCGCGCGCCGTGATGCGGCGCTTCGCGCCCTGCCGTACGCTCGTGCTCTGCGGGCCGGGCAATAATGGCGGAGACGGTTACGTCGCCGCCCGGCGCCTTGCCGAGGCGGGCTGGCCGGTCGCGCTCGCTTCCCTCGCCACGCCTCGGCCGGGGACCGATGCTGCCTTGGCCGCCCGGCGCTGGCGCGGCCCGCGCGCCGATTTCTCCCCCGTTGAGGCTGCGCGTGCCGAGCTCGTCATCGATGCCGTCTTCGGTGCCGAGCTCGCCCGGCCGGTCGAAGGGCCGGCCGCCGACACCCTGCATGCAGCCCGGCTGATGGCCGCGGTCGATGTGCCGAGCGGGCTCGATGGCGCGAGCGGCGCCGTCCTTGGTTATGCGCCGTCCGCCGCGCTGACCGTCACCTTCTTTCGCCGCAAGCCCGGCCATCTCCTGCTGCCAGGACGGCTTCTGTGCGGAGCCGTGATCCTCGCCGAGATCGGCATTCCGGCGCGGGTGCTGGAAACCGTGCATCCACGCACGTTCGCCAATGGTCCCGCTCTCTGGCGGCTGCCGATGCCCGGCTCGGATTCGCACAAATGGAGCCGCGGCCATGTCACCGTGCTCGGTGG
>JASHVY010000012.1 GCA_030044345.1 Acetobacteraceae bacterium
GACCGCAACGCCGGCACCACCGTCATCGACCTCCTCTTCAGCCTCCACCAGGAAACCAACAGCACCCTCCTCCTCATTACGCACGACCCCGCGCTGGCCACACGCTGCAACCGCACCCTCACCCTCGAAGACGGCCACCTCACCCACCTCATGCCGGCATGACCGACGTCACCGAAGAAGAAGGCCAGGGGACGCTGTCCCCTGGACCCCTGCCAGGGCCTGGGGCCCTGGACCCCATCCATTTGGCGGCGGCAGAGAGCGGTTTGGGCTCGGAGCGACTTGCTCCGAGCCCAAACCGCTCTCTGCCGCCGCCAAGGAAGGGTTCCAAGGGCTCAGCCCTTGGCGGGGTTCCAAGGGGCAGAGCCCCTTGGCCTTTCTTCCTCTCGGTGCGGCTGGCGCGCCGAGGGCTGCGGGCGGGGGCGCGGGGGTTGTGGGTGGCGCTGGCCTGTCTTGCCCTAGGGGTCGCGGCGATTGCCGGGATCGGCAGTTTGCGTGCCAGCCTGGCGCAAGGTCTGGTGCAATCCGGGCGGCAATTGTTGGGTGGGGATCTCGAAGTCAGCACCGGCGAGGTGCCGATCCCGGCTTCATTGGAGAAGTGGTTTGCGGGGAAGGGCGCGCGGGTTTCCGCGGTCGTCCTGATGCATGCCATGCTGATCGCGCCCTCGGGGAAGCGGGAGCTGGTTTCGCTCAAGGCGGTGGACTCGCATTGGCCTCTGGTCGGGACAGCGCAATTCGCGCCCGCGTTGGCGGTTCGGCAGGTTTTGGAGGGGGATGGTCTGGCCGCTGCGCCATTGGTGCTCGACCGACTCGGCCTGCATGTGGGCGAGAGAGTGACATTGGGCCGGGCGCGGTTCGTGCTGCGGGCGGCGCTGGTCTCGGCGCCGGATCAGGTGGCGACGCCCGCTTTGTTGGGACCGCCGGTCCTGATCGGGCTCAATGCCTTGCCGGGGACCGGGCTTGTCGTGCCGGGTTCGCTCGTCCGCTATGCCCTGCGGGTGGCTTTGCCCGCGGGCGCCAGTGAAGCGGCAACACGGGCGGCGCTCGCGCGGGATTTTCCGGGCGCCGGGTGGGAAATCCGTGACACCTCGCAGGCGGCGCCGGGATTGCAGCGATTCCTCGATCGCGCCGGGCTTTTCATGACGCTGGTGGCGCTCACTGCGCTGCTCGTGGGCGGCATCGGGGTGGTCGGCGGGATCGGTGCGTGGGCGGAGGCGCGGCTTCCGACCGTCGCGATCCTGCGGGCGCTCGGCGCCTCTTCGCGGCTCATGGGACTCGTGCTGGGTCTCCAGGTGCTGGCGCTGTCGGCGATCGGGATCGTCGCGGGTGTCGCGGCCGGAGCGGCGCTCGCCATGGGGATTGTCTTCTTCTTCGGCGCCGCGCTGCCGGTGCCGTCGCGGCTCGGCCTCTATCCGGGACCACTCGCGCTGGCCGCCGGTTTCGGGCTCGCCACGGCTTTGCTCTGCATGATCTGGCCGATCGTCAGGGCGGCGCGGGTTTCCGGCGCGGCGCTCTTCCGCGCCCCGCTCGTCCCGGCGCGGGTGCGGCTCTCGCCCGGCCCGATGGTCATGACGGTGGTACTGATGGGAATCCTGCTGGCACTGGCTGTGGCCGGCACGGGCTCGGAGCGTTTTGTCCTGCTCTTTGCGACCGCCGCTTCGGTTTCGCTGGCGGCACTGGCTTTGGCGGGGCGCGCGCTGATGCGGCTGGCGGCGGGTCTGACACCCTGGGCACGGGCGAGCTGGCTGCGTCTCGGCCTGGCCGATCTCCACCGACCAGGGGCGGCCACCGTGCTGATGGTGGTCTCGGTCGGCCTCGGGCTCGCGACACTGGGCGCGATCGCCCTGATCGAGGAGAACCTCGATGCCGAGCTCCGCGACGAGATGCCGGCGCAGGGACCGAGCTTCTATTTCATCGACATTCAGAACGACGAGATCGGTCGCTTCGCCTCCCTGATGCAGAGCCTGCCGGGAGTCGAAGCCTATTCCCAGGTGCCGATGCTGCGGGCACGCGTCGCCGCGATCGATGGCGTGCCGGTCGCACGGGTGCGGGCAAGCCATGAGACGCGCTGGGCGCTGAACCAGGATCTCGGCCTGACCTATGCGGCAAAGCCGCCGCCCGGAAACCAGATCACGGCAGGGCGCTGGTGGCCGGCCGACTATCAGGGGCCGCCGCTTCTCTCGCTCGATGCAAGGCTCGCTTCCGGGTGGGGCGTGCGTGTCGGCGGGGACCTCACCCTCAATGTGCTCGGACGGCCGATCACCTTCCGCGTCGCGAGCCTGAGAGACATCCCGTGGCAGCAGCTCGGCCTCAATTTCTTCCTGGTGGCGAGCCCCGGCCTTCTTTCCGGCGCGCCGCACACGCATATCGCGACGGTCCGCGCCGCGCCTTCGGACCAGGCGGCGGTCCTCAGAGCGGTGACGGACGCTTTCCCCAATGTCAGCGCGATCGCGGTCGCCGACGTGATCGCAGCGGTGGCGAAGATTTTCGGCCAGCTCGCGGCTGCCCTCGCCGCGCTTGCCGGTGTGGCGCTGATGGCCGGCATGCTCGTGCTTGCCGGGGCCGTGGCGGCGGAGGGAAGGCGGCGCGTCCGCCAGGCCGTCATCCTCAAGACGCTCGGCGCCACGCGCGCCCAGATCCGGGCGGCCTGGCTGGTCGGCTTCGGCGCCGAAGGCGTGGTCGCCGGGGTGATCGCCGCCCTGGTCGCGACCGGGGCGAGCTTCGGGGTCGTCCGCTATCTCATGGGCGGGCGATGGGTATTCCTGCCGGCCCCGCTCGCTGCGGTGATGGCCGGCGCGATCCTTCTGCTCCTCATTGCCGGCTATGCCGGAACGGGTGCTGCGCTCCGGGCCAAGGCCGCGCCATGGCTGCGCAATGAATAGGAAGGGGCAATGAATAGGCGGGGGAAAGATATCGAAACATAACGGCGTCTCCTGCCCCTTTTCCTGTTGTGCTGCGCGCGGCTATGCTAGGTGTCTCGTATGCCGGGATGCCGGGATCTGGCAGCCCGCTTGAATGGCTTGCGGCCGTTACCAGATTCCGGCCGCAGGCAATCAGCCTGGGAGAGGAACCAGAAATCATGGCCTTGAGTCCCGATTATCGGTCGTATTCCGGCGTATCCGGCTCGGCCGCGACACAGGCCGTCGTTGATGCCGGTCTGCGCGCGTACATGCTCCGGGTCTATAACTGGATGGCCTCGGGGCTGCTGCTGACGGGTATCATCGCTTACGCCATCGTCAACACGAGCCTGCTCGGCCTTTTCTATCATCAGGTCGCCACGCCCTCGGGCACCGCGATCCAGCCGACCGGGCTCGCGGTGATCAGCATTTTCGCGCCGCTCGTCTTCGTCATGGTGATGAGCTTCGGGGTGAACAAACTCTCGCGCACCACCGCGCAGGCGCTTTATTGGCTCTTCTGCGCCGCGATGGGGGCGAGCCTCACCAACATCTTCCTGATCTACACCGCTGATTCGATCGTCCGGGTGTTCTTCATCACCGCTGCGACCTTCGGCGCGGTCAGCCTCTACGGCTACACCACCCGTTCCGATCTCTCGCGCATGGGCAGTTTCCTGTTCATGGGCCTGATCGGGATCATCATTGCCGCGCTCGTGAACATGTTCATGCAGAGCACGGCATTGCAGTTCGCGATCAGCATCATCGGCGTGATCGTCTTCACCGGGCTCACCGCCTATGACACGCAGCGCATCAAGGCGGACTATCTGCAGTTTGCCTATTCCTACGGCCCGGAGCAGGCGGCCAAGCGCAGCGTCTA
>JASHVY010000133.1 GCA_030044345.1 Acetobacteraceae bacterium
CGCTCACTCATCCCGCTCTCGTCACTTGTTTTCTCGCGTGATTCAAACCTCCGGTGTTCCCACCTCCGGTCATCACGCTTCAGAGCGGGATGAGATGGCTCGCGCTCACTCATCCCGCTCTCGTCACTTGTTTTCTCGCGTGATTCAGACCTCCGGTCATCACGCTTTGGCCGATCGCCAAGGCCGAGACGGAGCGCGAGCGGCAGGGTCGGGAAGCCGACCACGCTCATGCCCGGGAAGCTGCGGAGCGCGCGCACCGGATAACCGCGCGCGGCATAATCGGCGAGCAACGGATCGCTGCCCGGCTGCCACGCGCCTTCTCGATCCCGCTCGCCGCGGAACTGCACCCAGCGCAGATACTGCCGCAGCGCAGGCAGATGCGCCCCTTCCGTCAGCCCGAACAGCTTCGAGGTCGTGCCCGCCGGTTTCACGGTGGTGACGGTGAACGGCGCCGCCAGGCCCAGCTCCTCGGCATAGGCCTCCGCCTCCGCCTTCGCCGCGGCGGAGAGGCGCGCCAGCATGGCCCAGAAAGGCGCTGCGCGCCCTTCGTCCAGCAGATCGTGGAAGGCAAGGCCGAAGCGCATCCATGCCCATTCGTGAAGGCCGGTTGGGCCGATGCCGATCCGGTTGGTGCGCCTGACCTCGCGCGCATAGAGCGCATCCATCAGATTCACCCGGATCAGGAAGCGCACGCCGAGCCGGACCGCATCCTCGACCCGCGCATCCCAGAGTGCCGCCACCGTGTCGGGCACCGCACCCGCCGTCACTTCATTCAGCGCGACCGGGCAGGCCAGCAGCGGGGCGAAGTCCGCGACCACGCAATAGCCGCCGGTGACATGCAGCACGACCTCGCCGCATGGATTGGTGGTCACCGGAAAGCGGGTGCGGACCGCGCGCCGCGAAAGCTCGGCCAGCAGACAAGCCGCCTCGTCCACCTGGTAACGGCGGCTCTGGAAATCGCTGCCATCCGTGATAACAGGCTTGCGGCGCGCAGCCCCGCTGCGGAAATCCTCCAGCCGGTCGGCATTGATGAAGCCGGGCTCGCCATTCGTCCACGCGCCGCGCGTCGCGGCCTCGAAGACAGCCAACGCATGGCGCGTCTCGGGCTGGTCGAGGCCCCTGCCGGCACGCCCCTCTTCCACCCGTGTCCAGAATTCGCGATCGACCATGAGGGAATGATTGGCGGTCCAGAACCCGCCTTCTGCCTTCAGCCCCACGAAGCGCAATGCGCCGGGATCACGCCAGCTTTTGGTCGCCATGCGCGCGGCGCGGCGTGCCCCGCCGCCCTGCACCTCGACCGAGAGCAGGTGGTCCACCAGCAATGCCTGTTCCCAGAGTTGCAGCCTCTCGCCCGCGCGATCGCGCTGCCGAGCGGGCTCGATCACCTCGCGCCGCAAGCGAACGAAGCCGCGCAGCAGCGACAGGGGCCCGGGCGCCGGCCGGCCCTGCATGCCGCGGATCGGCGTCTCGCGCGGACGGATGGCGGAGAGATCGAGCAGCAGTGCACGGTGCCGCTCGCGCCGAAAGGCCATCGCCTCCAGGATCTCCACCGCCTTCGCCCATCCCTCACGGCTGTCGGCGATCCGGTGGCGCACGGCATCGGCCGGCGCGGCATCCGGCACGGAAAACAGCTCCCGCGCCAGGAAGGCACGCGCTTCGGATTCGTCGCTGAGATAAAAATCATGCGCGAAGCGACCGAGAGCTGCGTCATCCTTGGGGTAATCCGGGTGGTCCGGGGCAAGAAAAAGAAGCAGCTCCGGTGCATCGGCCCAATCCACCACCACGAGATCATCGTCATAGGCACGGCCGACGCCGCTGCCGTTCAGCAGCAGGTAGAATTTCGCAAAGGAGGCGATGGCGGTCGCGCAGTTGGTGAACACCTCCATGTTGCGCGAGGGCTGAGTCGCATCGCCGTGTTGCAGGTGCCGCCCCGAGGTGAGCAGCGCGGCCGTGGCAATGGCATTGCGCAGCCGTGCGCGTTCGGTCTCCTGCGCGGCATTCGGCGTGCCGCCGAGCAGGGCCATGTTGCCGCGCGCGACGCGCTCGGCGACGCGGCCGAAATCCTCTTGATCCTCCGGCCGGAACACGGTCCGCCGCGCGACCGCCATTCCCATCCCGCGATCGAGCGCGCGCGCCGGCAGCTTTACCTCGCCGAAGGAAGCGCCCGGTACGGACTGCATGGCCTGGACGCGTCTCTCTTGGAGCGCGGCCGGATCTATCAGCGAAATCCAACGCGAGCGGGCTGCACGCGCGCCGGCGGCTCGAGCTCCTCCGCCGAGCGCACCACTTCGATGGTGCGCAGGAGGCTCGATGGATTGACACTGATGGAATCGATGCCGAGCCCGCTCAGGAAGCGGGCGATCTCCGGATAGTTGGCGGGAGCCTCGCCGCAGATGCCGACCTTGCGGCCATTGCGTTGCGCGCCCGTCACCGCGAGCCGCAACATCTCCAGCATCCCCGGATCGCGCTCGTCGAAATCGAAGGCGACGATATCCGAATCGCGATCGACGCCAAGAGTGAGCTGAGTGAGATCGTTGGAGCCGATCGAGAAACCGTCAAAGACATCGGCAAAGCAATCGACCTGGATGACATTGTTCGGAATCTCGCACATCACGTAGATCTCAAGCCCGTTTTCGCCACGCTTGAGCCCGTGCCTGCCGAGCTCGGCGATGACCTGCTTCGCCTCCTCGACGCGCCGGCAGAATGGCACCATCACCACGAGATTGGTGAGCCCCATATCTTCCCGCACCCGCCGGAGTGCGGCGCACTCGAGAGCGAAACCCTCAGCATAGGCCGGATGAGCATAGCGCGAGGCGCCGCGGAATCCGAGCATCGGGTTGGCCTCGCGCGGCTCGAAGGCAGCGCCGCCGATCAGCTCCGCATATTCGTTGGTCTTGAAGTCGGAGAGCCGGACGATGACGGGCTTCGGCCAGAAGGCGGCCGCGATGGTGCCGACCCCTTCCGCAAGGGTACGGATGAAAAACTCCGTCGGTGAGGCATCGGCGGCTGCCCGCGCCGCGATGCGCGCGCGATCCGCCGCCTTGACCCGTTCCGGATGCACGAGCGC
>JASHVY010000134.1 GCA_030044345.1 Acetobacteraceae bacterium
TGCTGTGGCTCCTGTTTGCGCACACTCGCCTTGGCATTGCCATCTATGCCGTCGGCACCGATGAGAATGCGGCGCGACTGTCCGGGCTGAATGTGCGTCGCACCAAGCTGCTCGCCTTCGTCCTGTCCGGAATCGCTTACGGCTTCGCGGGCTACATGCTCAGTGCCCAGACCGGGAGCGGCGATCCGCGGGCGAGCGATACTTTCCTGTTGTTCATGTACGCGGCGGTGGCGCTCGGCGGGACCTCTTTGACGGGCGGGCGGGGGGGCGTGTTCGGCAGCATCGTTGGTGCGGGCATCCTGGCGGTGATGCAGAAGATGCTGTTCGCGCTGGGCGCGGCCTCATTCTATACCAGCGTGTTCAGCGGCATCATCATGCTGATTGCCATCTTCATCGGCAACCTTTCGAGCCTTCTGCCACGACTGCAACGGCGAAAGCCCATCTGAATGACGCGGCCCGAGGCATCTGTCCTGACCGAGCCGGATGCGACGGGTGAACCGCAACCGCGCGCCGCCCGGGTCAATCCGGAACTGCTGCCGGCAATAGTGGTGCTGGCCTGTGCAGTGCTGCTGATCATTGCCACCAAGGTGCTGAACCCTGGCTCGAGCTTCGCCTACCAGCTCAGTGCTGTGCTGGTGACTTCGATTTTTCTGGTGGTGGCGTCTTTCGGGCAAGGGCTGACCATCCTTCTGGGCGGGATCGACCTTTCGATCGGCGTCGTTGTCGGTCTCGCCGCGATGATGATTTCCATACTGACCGACGGACAGGATGGAGCGCTGCCCTGGGCAGTGCCCGCCACGCTTGCGTTCTGCACCGGGATCGGGCTGATCAACGGGCTGGGCATCGTGCTCGGCCGCGTGCCGCCCTTCATCATGACGTTGGCGTCCGGTATCACTTTCTACGGAGTCGGCCTGGGCTTTACTTCAGGCTTGGCGCAGGAACCGGTGGCGCCCGCGCTGCAGGCGCTGATGAGCGATCATTGGCTGGGCGTGCCGATCCCGGTCTATCTGATCGCGGGCTTCGCGATACTGGCCGCTTTGTTCCAGAACGGCACTGCCGAGGGACGCAAGCTCTATGCCATCGGCAGTAGCCCAGGGGCGGCACGGGTGCTCGGCCTGCCGATTGGCGGCCTGACCATTCTGGCGTACGCCATCAGCGGCCTATGCGGCGGCATCTGTGGATTGCTGCTGGCCGGTTATTCCTCGGCGGCGACGCTGGATATCGGCGATCCGCTGCTGCTGCCGACAATCGCAGCAGTGGTCATCGGCGGGGCGCGGGTGACGGGAGGGAGAGGGATCTATCTCGGCACCCTCGCCGGGGCTCTGTTCCTGAGCGCTCTGGAAACGATCATCACTGTGCTCAGCCTGTCGCAGGGGCTGCGCAACATCATCGAAGGCGCCATCATCGTTGGCGCGCTGCTGCTGCAGAGCGAACAATGGGGTGCGCTGCGACGCTGACGGGACAAGAAGGAGGAAATGGGTGATGGACAGGGCATTGAGACGTTTCAGGACACTCCTGAAGCCGTTGTTGTACGGCGTGACCACGTTGATGGCAGTGGCCGGGCTGGCGCTGCCGGCGTCAGCACAAGTTGCTCATTACAAGGTGTTCCTGGATCTCAGCTACAGCGGCAATGTCTGGCAGACGGCGGCCGCCAACGGAATCAAGGCGCTGGCCGAGACCCCGCCATATAACAAGGAGATTACGTTCAAAACGGTTATCTCGGGGACGGACGTTCAGCACCAGATTTCGGACCTGCAGAGCATGATCGCGGCGGGGGCCAATGCGATCCTGTTCTATCCGCTGTCGGGAACGGGGCTGAACCGCGTGATCGAGCAGGGTTGCGAGCATCACGTGCTGATGTTTGCTTATGATAGCAGTGTCACCGCGCCCTGCGCCTATAATGTCAACAATCTCGCGGCTCGATACGGGGCCAATTCCGCGCAATGGATGGTCAACCAGATGGACGGCAAGGGCGAACTGGTGATCAACCATGGCGTTGCCGGCACCGCCTTGACCAATTTGTACGATGAGCAGGCGCTGCGCGTTTTCCACAAATATCCGGCGATCAAGATCGTAGCGCAGTTCTACGGAAACTGGAACGACGCGCTGTCCCAGGAAGCCGTGTCCAAGATCCTGGCGGCCCACCCGAACATCGATGCAATCTGGACGGTCGACGGCACTTACGGTTCGCTCCAGGCGGTTATGCAGCATCGCGCGGATCGGTTGGTGGTGATTGCCGGACAGTCGAACAACGGCTATCGCCTGGATATCGCCAATCCGGCCCTACAGCAGAAGGGGTTGAAGGGACTGTCGTCCAGCGCCGGGCCGGCGGTGGGGCCATATGCCTTCAAGGTGATGATGGAAGTACTCACCGGGCAGATCAAGCCGAAGGCGCGCAATATCGCCTATCCTCTGCCCTGGGTGCCGTATCCCGAGATAAAGATGTGTACAGGTGAATCGTTCGTCAACGGTTGCAACGTCTTCCCGGCGAGCAAGGTGCCGCCGCTGTTCATTGACACTGCGCTGGACGGCCATTTGGTGCCGGAGCTGGACCTGACGGCGGTGGAGAAAGGCACACCTGTGGCCGGTGCCACCATCCAGCCGCTGCCGCCGCTGGATTACGCCGACAACCTGCCCGGGATCAACTGCCAGCATTGCAAAGCTCCAGCCGATTGGCTGGATCCTGATCTGGTCAAGCCGATCCCGGTGCCGAAATAGACCCGATCGTCTGGGCTACGTGAGGCAGACCCGCGTAGCCCAGACGCTCAGTGAGAGGGAGACGCCGGAAAATGATTCCGAGCGAACGTGTGCCTTATTCGGCGATTGTCGATCGGCCTTCGATTACGCTGCCCGAAGGGAATCGCATCGTCATCTGGAGCATCGTGAACCTGGAGGTATGGGATATCGCCCGCCCTATGGCGCGCCAGGTGTTGCCGGCGCCCACCGGGCAGAGCCTGTTGCCCGACGTGCCCCACTGGAGCTGGCACGAATACGGCATGCGCGCCGGCGTATGGCGCTTCTTCCGGCTGTTCGAGACGCTTGGGATACGCCCGACACTGTCGATCAACGCGCGGGTGTGTGAGGACTATCCGCGTGTTGCCGCGCAGGCGCGCGACGCCGGATGGGAGTTCATGGGCCATGGCTGGGACCAGATCCCGATCCACAATGTCGTCGATCAGGCGGCGATGATTGGGAAAAGCCTTGATGCCATCCAGGCCTTCACCGGCACGCGCCCGCTCGGTTGGCTCGGCCCCGGCCTGACCGAGACCGGGGAGACCCCCGACCTACTGGCCGCGGCCGGCGTGCGATACATCGGAGACTGGGTCTATGACGACGAGCCGACGGAAATCAAAACGCGGCACGGACCCCTGGTCACGTTGCCCTATACCGTGGAGCTCAACGATATCACGGTGATGATCGTGCAGCACCACGAGTCATCCTATTGGCTCCGCCGCTGCTGCGACGCGTTTGACAGGATGTACGAGGAAGGGGCGGTGCGGCCGAAATTCATGGCGATCGCCATTCACCCGTACATTTCCGGCCAGCCGCATCGCATCCGCTACCTGGAGGAGGTGTACGATTACATCAATCGCCACAAGGGAGTCCTTCACTGGAATGGGCTGGATATCCTGCGCTGGTGGGACGCCGGCGCCGGCCGGTGATGTTCTGGCCAAGCCCAGGACTTCCTATCCGCCCACCCGTTCATCTGTGGCCCCGCCATCTCGTCGATGCCCGCCGTTATCGCGAAACCAGAGTTCCAGCGTTCAAAGTGTGGCAGCGGAAGGCGTGTGTGCGCAAGGCGGCCTGATTTCGCAAACGCGTAGCCGCACGTTCTAACGTGACAATGCCCCGCCAAGGGCTCAGCCTCTGGCGGGGGGTCAAAGGGGGTAGAGCCCCGGGCCCTAGGTTGGTGCCGTGATGCGGAGGCCCTCCATCATGCGCTCGCGCATGATGTATTTTTGCACCTTGCCGGTAACGGTCATGGGGAAGGAGTCGACGAAGCGCACATAGCGCGGAATTTTATAGTGCGCGATCTGGT